>CAZCCS010000053.1:6788-12828 GCA_964497005.1 uncultured Acidimicrobiaceae bacterium
CCGGTGGCCTTCGGGGCTCTCCTGCAGCCAGCGGCCCACCGAGGCGTAGGTGACCCGGGAAACCGGGCCCCGAAGGCGGGCGTCCATCGGATTCAGCCCCATTGCAACCATCACCCGGCGGTCCGGCTCTATGGCAATGACCGGAACACCCGTCCGTCGGAGGTCCGACACCTCCCGTTCCAGCTGAGCACGGATGAACTGGCGCACCACGCCGCCCGGAGCCAGGGACAACCGGCCGGCTTCCTGCGACATCGGCGAGCTGACGATCACCAGGTCCAGGCCCAGGTCAGATACCAGGTCGAGGTTGACCATCGAACGGACACCACCGTCGACGTAGCGCCGGCCGCCGATGCGTACAGGGCGGAAATACCCAGGAATCGCACAGGAAGCAGCGACCGCGTCGCCGACTCTGGCGTGTGGAGCACCTTCTTGTCCGAAGATCACCCGCCGGCCGGTACGAAGATCCACTGCGCACAGCCACATCGGGTCGTGAGTCCATCCGTCGGCAAAGACGGCGTTGAGCCCTGCCGATATCGCCTCGGTCGGCACCGTTCCTGCCGGCATGAGCGCCGCAACGAGGGACAGGGGGTGATAGGCCTTCGGGTGGGCGAACACCTCGAGCAGGGCGAGCGGTTCCGCGACGGGTCGCATCCCGAGGAACTGCAGCGGTTGCGTCCTCGGCCGGTGCGGCCGTCCCAGCTCTGCCAACCGGGCTCCGTCAGCCGAAAGCGGCTTGTTTTCGCTTATCGCTCGCAGGTCGCTCGCCGGCAGGCCTGCCCGAAGCATGGCCGCCGTGATCGATCCTGCCGACGTTCCCACCACGATTTCGGCTGCGCGCGGGTCCCAACCGGACGCCTCTTCCAAGGCGGCCAGCACTGCCCCGTGGTAGGCGACCCCCACGGACCCCCCGGCGGCGAGCACAATCCCGACGCGCACGAGACGACATTACCCACGTTTAGGGTCGAAGCTGTGGTTTCGTGTCATTTGCCACAACGGCCGTCGGGGCGGCCGGGTGGGCTGCCGGGTGGCTTGTGGCCGAGTCTCTCTTGGCTTACTAGGACGTCTGTTCGGGGGACCGAACCGGCCGGAGCGCCGCTATGGCGACGCCCACGACCATCGCCACGCCCACCCCGAACACGGTCCACTTGGTGATGTCGGGGGTCACCCAGATGCTGCCGATGATCGGCGACGCGGCCATGAGCAGCGCGAAGAGAAACTCACCAGGGGCATTCAGTGCAGCGGGCCGCATGCCGGCGCAGCATAGTTGTAACGCCGCGCGGGCTCTAAGAGGCTGGGGACACTGACGCTGTCGACTGTTTTGTGCTACGTGAAAACGCAGGTGGGTAGACTAAAGCAACTATAGTTGACTAACTCTACCCAGCAGCATCGACAGGGGTGGAAAAGGCAGGTGGGTAGACTAAAGGCGGCTATAGCACGTTAACCCTACCCAGCAGTGCAATCCGGCCCGACATCGCCCGCCGGCGAACCCGGCACCGGCCCCCGACCGGCTCGCCGGCCCCCCGGCCCACCAACCGCCGGCCGCCGCCTCGCCGGCCGTCGCGACCGTCCTAGCCCGCGATCTCCTTGATCTGTTCGATCAGCTGCGCCGGCGTCTGGCCGCCGGTCGGAATGGGGGTGACCTGCAGATGGGTGACGCCGGCCTCCCGCAGCGCATCCACCCGCTCGGCGACCCAGCCCGGGGGGCCGACGAGCGAGGTCAGTTCGAGGAGTTCCTGCGGCACGAGGGCAGCCGCTTCGTCCTTCTTGCCGGAAAGATAGAGGTCCTGGATCTCCTTAGCCTGTTTCTCGTAGCCGTAGCGGCAGGCGAGGTCGTTGTAAAAGTTCCTTCCCTTCGCCCCCATGCCGCCGACGTAGAGCGCGACGCCCGGCCTGGCGAGATCGCGGAGCTTGATGACCTCGTCGCCCTCGCCAATCGCCAGCAGCCCCCCGGCAGAGATCATCAAGCTTCCAAGCGAGGAGTCACGCTTGGACTCGCCCTCGGCAAGAGCGGCGCCCCAGACCTCTTTGGCCTTTTCGGGGATGAACAGGATCGGGAGCCACCCGTCCGCGACCTCCGCCGTCATGGCAACATTTTTCTCGCCGAGGCTCGCGACCCAGATTGGAATCCTCGGGCGCACCGGGTGGGCGATGATCTTGAGCGGACGCCCCAGCCCGGTGCCTTTCCCCGTCCCAAGCGGAATCTCATAGTTCGGTCCGTGGTGCTCGAGCGGCGCCTGCCGGGCCCAGACGTCACGACAGATTGACGCGATCTCCTTTGTGCGGCCGATGGGACTGTCGTAAGGGACCCCATGCCACCCTTCGATCACCTGCGGCCCGGAGGCCCCCAACCCAAGATGAAAACGACCTCCCGACAGGGCGTCGACCCCTGCGGCCGTCATCGCGATGAGGGTCGGCGTCCGGGTGTAGATGGGCAGAATCCCCGAGCCGATCTCGACCCGATCGGTGAGGGCGGCGAGGTAACCCATCATGCTCGGACCGTCGAAGCCGTATGCCTCGGCGACCCAGACGAGGTCCAAACCTGCCTTCTCCAACTCACTTACTTGGCGGGCCGACTCCTTGAACCCGCCGGCGTAGCTCAGTGTCGTGGCGATCTGCATCTTCGGGATGATAGGCCTCGGTGTCGAACTGCCCTGGAAGCGAGCGCGTGTTGCGACGAACGGGTAGATCAACACCGTGGATGTGCTGGCGAAGGTCGATTGTTGGCAGCAGCGACACAAGATCACCGGCTTCTTGTTCGCTGTGCAAAAGAAGTTCGACGACGACCGGGGCGGGTACCTCGCGGCGCTGATCACCTACTACGGGTTCCTGTCGATCTTCCCGCTGCTGCTGGCGGGCTTCACCATCGTCGCTTATGTGCTCTCAGGAGATACATCAGCGATCAACAGCCTCGAGAAGCACATCGGGAGCTACCCCATCGTGGGTACGGCCGCTCACGAACTGAGCGGAAAGAAGCTCCAGGGATCTCCCGTGGCCCTCACGGCCGGAGTCCTGGCCCTGCTTTGGGGAGCAACCGGGCTCGCTAACGCCGCGCAGTACACCATGGACGAAGCCTGGAACATCCCGGCCAGGTCACGTCCCGGATTCGTTCAGAGACTCTGGCGCAGCTTCGCCTGGTACGCAGTGTTCGGGATCGGGATCGTCGCCTCAACGTTCGTGGCTTCTTTGGGGTCCTGGCTGCACTTGTTGGGAGGGTTGGCCATGTCGACTCTGATCGCGTTGGTCCTCAATGTGGCGATCTTCCTGGTCTCGTTCTGGATCCTTTCCCCAAGGATCGCGATCGGCGCGACAGTTCCCGGCGCAATCGTCGCGGGCACGGTCTGGACCTTTCTAACCGGCATCGGAATCGGGTTGACCCACAAACTCGCTCACGCGAACGCGCTCTACGGGACGTTCGCGCCGGTGCTCGGGCTACTGGCGCTCATCTACCTCGCCGCCCGGATCACGATCTATTCGATCGAGGCCAACGCGGTCCGCTCACAGCATCTGTGGCCGCGCTCGCTCACCAACAAGGAGCTCTCCGACGCGGATCGCCGGCAGCTGGTCAACCTTGCCAAGCGCGAGGAACGCCTGCCCGAGGAGAAAGTCAGCGTCGATTACTGAACAGCTCGTTGTCCATCTCTTGCGCCGCCGCCGTAGTTGCAGGGTCAGAGGCGTCTCCGACAAAGACCGCCAACCTGCCGGCGCCTTGAGATAACGGGCCTACTGGCGTCACTCGAGCGTCGGTGCCGCTACCGACTATGAGCACCACGTCCTCGCCCCGCGCGACGAGTTCCGTTGCTGCGGAGGGGTCGTCTGTCACCACGCCGTCACCTTAAGGCCGCCATCGGGCGAGGAAAGTGACAGGCTCTAGCGATGCTCCCCACGGATCGCCTGTCCGCTCCACGCGCTCCCCGCCGGCCACACGTTCTCGAAGTCCACGGGCAACGGAGAACGGACGACTGGTACTGGCTTCGCGACCGTGAAGACCCTGAGGTCGTGACGTATTTACAGGCCGAAAACGACTACACCGCCGCGATCCTCTCCCCCACAGAAGGCCTTCAGGACGAGTTATTCGAGGCGATACGGTCCCGCGTCGTCGAGACCGACGCGAGCGCTCCTATCCGCCACGGGGGATGGTGGTACTTCACCCGAACGTTCGAGGGTCTGCAGTACCCATCGTTGTGCCGGCTATCCGACGCCGGACGCAAGCTCGACGCCAGGCAGGTCGCCGACTCGACGAGGGCGGGCACACCCGAAGGCGAACAGGTGCTGCTCGACGAAAACAAGCTGGCAACCGGCGACTACATGGCGATCGGCGTTCTGGACATCAGCCCGGATCATCGCCTTCTGGCTTACGCGGTGGATCACGATGGCTCAGAGCTGTACACCCTCCGCTTCCGGAACCTCGAGACAGGGACGGAGCTTCCCGACGAGATACAGGGCGTCTATTACGGTTCGGCCTGGTCTAGAGACAACTCGACCTTCTTCTACGTGCGCCCCGACGACGCGATGCGGCCTTACCAGGTGTGGCGTCACCGGCTCGGCTCGGGAAGTCCCGACGAGTTGGTGTTCGAGGAGGACGACGAGCGTTTTTTCCTGAGCGTCGGCCTCTCGAGGAGCGAGACCAGGATCGTCATCCACACATCCAGCTCGACAACTTCCGAGGCTTTGTGGGTTGATGCTGCCGAGCCGGACTCTGCTGCGGTGATCATCCTCGCACGCGAGGACGGGATTGAATACGACGTGGAGCACGACGGTGAATCCTGGCTCGTGCGCACGAACCGCCCGTTCGCCGACGGCTCGCCGCGCACCAACTTCGCCCTTTTTCGGCTGCAGGAATCGACCCACGACCCGGCGGACCTTGAAGAGGTTGTTGCGCACCGGCAGAACGTCACGCTCGAGTCGGTGGACGCCTTCGCCGGCCACCTCGTCGTGTGGGAGCGCCACGAGTCCGACGGACTCGAACGGCTGAGGGTCATGGGCCGTGAAGGAACCACCGTGCTCGGGGAACACGTCGTGGAGCAGGCGGAGCCGGTCTACACGCTTTCGGGCGAGTCCAACCCGGAGTGGGACTCGACGTCTTACCGCTTCGGATACACATCACTCGCGGTGCCCGCTAGTTCGGTCGAGTACGACCTCGAGTCGCGAGATAGGCGCCCTGTGTGGAACCAACTGGTGAGGGGCTTCGATCCGGCCGCCTACCGGACCGAGCGACTATGGGCGCCCGCCGCCGACGGCGCCCTCGTTCCGATCTCTATCGTCGCGCCGAAGGACCGGGCGCTCGACGGTTCAGCCCCCTGTCTCCTGTATGGGTACGGGGCCTACGAGGTGAACGTGGATCCGACGTTCTCGCCGGTGCGAGCGAACTTGATGGAGCGCGGAGTCACCTTTGCCATCGCACACGTGAGAGGCGGCGGCGAGCTCGGCAGGTCCTGGTATGAGATGGGACGGTTGGAACACAAGACGAACACGTTTTCGGATTTCATCGCTTCGGCCAGGTTCCTGATCGAGTCGGGTTGGGTCGGCCAGGGCAAGCTGATTGCGCGTGGCGGAAGCGCCGGCGGCCTGCTGATGGGTGCGGTAACAAACGCGAGCCCCGAACTTTGGCGGGCGGTCGTGGCGGAAGTCCCGTTCGTCGACGTCGTTACGACAATGTGCGATCCGTCTCTGCCGCTCACCGTCACGGAGTGGGACGAGTGGGGCGATCCCTTGCACGACGAAGCGGCATACGAGCGGATGCTTTCCTACTCCCCCTATGACAACGTCGAGCCGCGCAACTACCCGGCAATGTTCGTGACCGCCGGCTTGAACGACCCGAGAGTCGGCTACTGGGAGCCGGCAAAGTGGGTCGCCAAGCTACGGTCAGTCGGAGCCGGCGAGCAGGGCAAGCCTTTGATGCTCAGAACGGAGATGGGAGCCGGTCACCGCGGATCGACCGGCCGTTACGACGCCTGGCGGGACGAGGCCCGCGTTCAGGCGTTCATGCTGTGGCAGATGGGTCTGGCGTGACCGCCCCATCGGTGATCGGCACACCGGTGAT
>CAZCCS010000054.1:0-12781 GCA_964497005.1 uncultured Acidimicrobiaceae bacterium
CAGAGCAACGCACTCGTAATGCGTAGGTCAGGGGTTCGATTCCCCTCTCGGGCTCACTCCCTGTCTCCCCCTCCGCCTGCCTCGGCAACCGACCGAGGGCCACCAGCGAATCACCCTATGCGGGGGGGAAGGCCCCTTCGCCGCACGGACATGATGATCGAAATGCGCCTCGTCGCCCTACGAGGAACCTGGTCGCCGTGCCGCAACGTGAATACGAAGTCAGACGCCCGATGCGTGATCTCGAACCTTCCGCGCGGCGAAATCTGGTCGCCAAGAGTCTGCTCCGGAGCCTGGGCGTAGCGACGGCACTCGTCGTCGTTTACTACTTACTTCCCCTCGACCACCTTTCGGATGCGACATCCATAATCGGGCTGGTCATCGGGTTGGTCGGGGTGGTCCTCCTCCTCGCGGTACAGACCCGGGCCATCCTCAGCGCTGACTTCCCTGGGATGAAGGCGGTGGAGGCTTTGGCCTTCCTTGTTCCTCTGCTTCTCCTCTTGTTCGCGTCGGCCTACTACCTGCTCGATCGAGCTTCGCCCGCAAGCTTTACCGAGCGGCTATCCCGCACCGACGCCCTGTATTTCACCGTCACCACCTTCTCGACGGTCGGTTACGGGGACATCACAGCTAGGACCGATGGGACCCGGATCGCGGTGATGTTTCAGATGCTGTTCGATCTGGTCGTCTTGGGTGTCGGTGTGAAAGTCATCTTCGGCGCGGCCGAGGCGGGCCTTCAACGCCAGTCTGGCAGCGGATCCCATTCGACCGCCGGCGACGGGGACCCAGGCACGACCGGCCGCGAGTAGCCGAGCAAACCCAAGCCCCGAGTTGGCCAACTGTTCACCGGCTGTCTGCTTGGGGTACGGACCAGTACCGGGATCCGGGCCCTAGTGTCGGTATTCGTGGGCAGCACAGTCGTCCAGGTCGAGGTTCAGACCGACGAGGACGGGTCGCTTCTGGTCGAATGGGAACTCGAGGGCGCTCCCGCCCCAGTCGACATCGCGGCTGGGCCGACCCCCGAAACGCTCGACCATCGACATCGCATCACCGTGGCTGCCGAACACACTCGGCACAGGCTCCCGGCGGCCGGCCCCGAGCGCCGGTTCGTATCGGTCTCCCCGCATGCCGGTGGGCCGGCGATGGTCGCAGCCGACCGCAGGGTCGCGTTCGAGGGAATAAGCAACTTCAGGGATCTCGGCGGATATCGAACCCGCTCCGGGGGAACGGTGAAGTGGGGAAGGGTGTTCCGCGCGGATGCGCTCCATGGAATGACCGACAGGGATCTCGGCCTCTATGAGCGGCTCGGCCTGAAGACCGTGTTCGATCTTCGCGCCGACGCCGAGCGAACCGAACGACCGAACCCTGTTCCATCACGCCCGCTGGCGATTCTCGGACGGCCCGAGGAGCAAGGCGGCGCTCCGGCGGCGCTGCCTCCTGCGGAGGGTCTGGACGGCGAGCGCTTCCTCTACGAGCTCTATGCCGGTCTCATCCGGCATTCGGCTGCTCAGATCGGCGAGCTGTTCACCGCTCTCGCCGAGGACGACGGCTTGCCGGCGGTCTTTCACTGTCACGCCGGCAAGGACCGAACAGGGCTCGTGGCGGCACTGCTGCTCGACGCGCTGGGAGTCGATCGGGAGGTAATCCTCGACGACTACGAGCTCACCGCGCGATATCGGCGCCGAACCGACCAGGAGCCGACCTTGCAGAAACTGCTCGACTACGGCCTGCCACCGGAGACCGCGGCCGGGGTCCTGACCACCCCGAGATGGGCCATGCAGCACGCCCTCGAGGATCTCGATCAGAACTACGGCGGCGTCGAGGAGTACCTGCTTGGTCCGACGGGAATGGACGGTGACGCCATGCAGGCGCTCCGCGAGCATCTGATCCAGCCTGCTGGGTAAACCGGGAAAGGGGGGATGGGATCTCCCGATCGGGCCTCTCCACTAGAGTCGGAGAGGCGCTTTGGCACCGTTCGTCCGCGCCACCGGCCGCCGGCGAGTTTGGAGGCTGATCGCTGCACTACTCAAAGGACACCACCCCGAGCAGGCGGCCGCGAGAGCGGTTCCGGCCCGACGTTGAAGGTCTGCGGGCGGTTGCCGTGCTTGGCGTTGTGCTCTACCACGCTCACGTGGGGCTTCTCGGCGGAGGTTTCGCGGGCGTCGACGTCTTCTTCGTCGTATCCGGCTACCTGATCACGGGTCTGCTCTGGGCTGAGCTGCGCCGCGACGGACGAATCTCGCTGCCGGGTTTCTACGCGAGGCGCGCCCGCCGGCTTCTCCCGGTTTCCATTCTCGTTGTGGTTGCCACCGCAGTCGCCTCACGCATCCTCTTGCCTCCCCTGTCGGTACCGGGCGTCTCCAAGGACGGCCTCGCGAGCGCGCTGTACGTCGGCAACTACAGATTCGCCTTTCAGCAGACCAACTACCTGAACGCCAGCGGACCGCCGTCCCCGTTCCAGCACTACTGGTCGCTCGGCGTGGAGGAACAGTTCTACCTGGTGTGGCCTCTGCTCCTGCTGATCGGCTCTTTTGTGTGGCGTCGCAGCGTCAGCGGCCGATCGCGCCGGCCCGATGGTTTCACCGCCATATCGACGCTCGCACTCGTAACCGTCGGCTCGTTCGGGCTCAGCCTGTGGCTAACCCAGGCCAACCAACCTTGGGCGTTCTTCTCTTTGCCGACCAGGGCGTGGGAGCTCGGGGTCGGCGGCCTTCTGGCACTGGCCGGTCCGGCCGTCGAAACCATCCCCAGGGGGATGGCGAACGGTCTCGGGTGGGCCGGATTGATCGTGGTGGTGGCGTCGTTCTTCCTGATCGGGCCTTCGACCCCGTTCCCCGGCACCGCAGCTTTGGCGCCGGTGCTCGGCACCGCTGCGGTGATCGCCGCAGGCAGCGTCTCCAGAGCCGGCCCGGCGCCCCTCCTCGCGAAAAGGCCAATGCGATTCATCGGTAGGGTGTCCTACTCCTGGTACCACTGGCAATGGCCGTTCCTGGTCCTTGCACCCGACCTGGTCGGCCACCCGCTCAGCCTCGCCGCCAATCTCTTTGTCGCGCTGCTCAGCGGGGTGGTTGCCGTGCTGTCGTTCCTTCTGATCGAGAGCCCCGCGAGGACTTCGGCCTGGCTTGCAGCGTTCTCACGCCGGAGCCTCCTGACCGGAGGGAGCCTCAGCGCCGGCGGTGCTGTCGCCTGCCTCGTAGTCGCGGTGACGGTTCCTTCGTTGACGGGTCACGGCACCGCGCCCGTCGCGGTGATCCACCAGACCCGGTACGCATCGCCGGCGACGACGATCGACCCGCAACAGAGCGCGATCGACTCGCTCAGCTCACAAATCAACGCTCAACTGGCTGCGTCGCTTCAGAGGCCCGACGTGCCCGCCAATCTCGTACCAACTCTTTCGCACGCCAATCACGACGACCCGCCGGTCTTCTATGACGGGTGCATGGACAGCTACCTAGACGCGACCGTCCGCAACTGTGCATTCGCGAACACCGCTTCGGCTACGAGCATCGCGCTCTTTGGGGACTCGCACGCCGCAATGTGGTTCCCCGCACTGGACGCAGCCGCAAACCAGAACGGATGGAAGCTCTACAACTGGACCAAGGCGACCTGCCCCCCGATCGAGATACCGATCGTCAGCCCCGTGTTGGGCCGGAACTTCACCGAGTGCGTGTCCTGGCGACAGACCGTTCTGCAACGCATCGCCCAGGTGCACCCGGCGATCGTCGTGCTGGGCGTCGCTCGTCATTACACGTCGATTTACGGATTCACTCCCTACCAGCAACCATGGCTCAGCGGGATGTCTCAGATGATCTCAGAGATAACGCGGTTGGGCTCCAAGGTCGTCGTCATCGGGGCGATACCGAAGCCTTCGTTCCTGGTCCCTCAGTGTCTGTCCGCCCACCTTTCCGACGCTGGTCAGTGCGCGGAAGCGGAGAACGCTGTCGTCAACCTGCAGGGCGTTTCGGCCGAGAAGGCGGCGGTGCGGTCCGCCGGGGGCTCCTACATCGACACCCTCCCGTGGTTCTGCGCAAACGGATCGTGCGGCTCGATCGTCGGCAACATCGAGGTTTGGCGCGACGACAACCACATAACCGCCACCTACTCGAACTTCCTGGGACCGGTGGTCGCCGCCGAGCTCAAAGCCGTGTACCCCGGCTGAGAGATGCGACGCGGCTCGCCGTGGGTCCCCGTACCCGAGAAGTCACAGTTCCCGTTGGCGAACCTGCCATACGGCTCCTTCAGCATCGACGAGGAAGGTCCGCGCCGGCGGGTGGGCGTGGCGATTGGCGACCACGTGCTCGACCTCGCCGGGGCGACCCGCGCCCTGGGATGGCGGTCCTACGATCTGCTCGAAGAGCCGGTGGTCAATCCGCTAATGGCGGCGGGTCGAGAAACCTGGGATGAGCTCCGCACCGCGGTTACCGAGTGGCTCAGCGACACGCGCTACCGGGACCAAGTGGGACCGCTCCTGATCCCCCGGCGCCTGGTCACCTTGCATCTTCCATTCGAGATCGCCGATTACGTCGACTTCTATTCATCAGAGCACCACGCGCTGAACGCGGGACGGATATTGCGTCCAGCGGGAGAGCCGCTCTCGCCGAACTGGAAGCACCTGCCCGTGGGGTATCACGGCCGGGCGGGGACGGTCGTGGTTTCCGGCACCCCTGTGAAGCGGCCCTGCGGTCAGGTGCGGGACTCGCCGGGAGCGGCGCCGTCGTTCCGGTCGTCGCAGGCGTTGGACTTCGAAGCCGAGGTCGGGTTCGTCGTCGGAGTGCCGAGCGAACTCGGTCACTCGGTTCCGCTTTCTGCCTTCGAGGAACATGTCTTCGGGCTGGTTATCCTCAGCGACTGGTCGGCGCGGGACATCCAGGCTTGGGAATACGTACCCCTGGGACCGTTTCTGGGGAAGTCATTCCTGACGTCGGTTTCCCCGTGGCTGGTCCCGCTGGCCGCGCTGGAGGCTGCGAGACGTGATCCTCCGCCACGGGACCCGCCGGTGCTTCCTTACCTCGACGACACCGATCACCCATGGGCCCTGGACATAGGGCTCGAAGTGGAGATGAACGGTTGCCTCATCTCCCGTCCCCCTTTTTCGTCCATGTACTGGACCGCCGCGCAACAGTTGGCGCACATGACCAGCAACGGCGCCTCGCTGCGAACCGGGGATCTATACGGGTCGGGGACCATAAGCGGACCGAGCCCGGACCAAGTGGGATCCCTGCTCGAGCTGACCTGGGGCGGTTCGAGGCCCTTCTCCACGCCCGACGGATCGACTCACACCTACTTGGCCGACGGGGACGAGGTGGTCATCACCGCAACCGCCCCGGCGGCGGGAGGCGGGACCCTCGGCTTCGGAGAGGTTCGGGGCCAAGTCGTGAGTTCCGCCGGCGCCTGAGCCGTCTGGGCTATCCGCGACCAGTCAGTAGGGTGGGCCGCATGGCGGCCGCGCGGTCCAGCGACTCTCTGGTGGTGGTCGCCAACCGGTTGCCCGTGGAAAGAACCGAGTCGTCGGGCTCGGGGGGTCGACCGGAATGGCGGGCGTCCCCCGGGGGATTGGTCAGCGCGCTCGCACCCATCTTGCAGGCGAGCGGCGGTACATGGGTGGGGTGGTCCGGGTCGGCCGACGAGGAACTTGAGCGGTTCAGTGCCGAGGGCTTCGACCTGGTTCCGGTGGCCCTCACGAGCGATGACCTCACCGACTACTACGAGGGATTCTCGAACTCCACTCTGTGGCCCCTGTATCACGACGTCACCGGCCAGCCCCTGTTCGAGCGCCGATGGTGGGAAGCGTACGTGCGGGTGAACCGCCGCTTCGCCGAGGTGACGTCAGATGTTGCGGCTCGCGACGCGACCGTATGGGTGCACGACTATCAACTGCAGTTGGTCCCGGCGATGTTGCGGACGAGCCGTCCCGACCTTCGGATTGGCTGGTTCAACCACATACCCTTTCCTGGCTACGAGATCTACGCCCGGCTCCCGTGGCGCAAACAGGTCGTCGAAGGTTTGCTCGGGGCCGACCTCCTCGGCTTCCAGACGCGCGACGACGCGGCCAACTTCCTGCGCGCAGCGAGGATGCACGCCCGGGTGTCCACCCGGGGCTCGGTCATCGATCTCGGTGAAAGGCAATTGCGAGCGGGAGCCTTTCCCATCTCGGTGGACAGCGCGGCGCTTGACCGGCTCGCGCGCTCTCCCGAGAGCGTTTCCCGGGCGAAGCGGATCCGCGAGGATCTCGGCAATCCCGATGTCGTCCTTCTCGGCGTCGACCGGCTCGATTACACCAAGGGCATCCTTCATCGCCTTCGTGCGTTTGGAGAGTTGCTCGACGAGGGCTATCTCCGCCCTCCGACCGCCGCGTTGGTCCAGGTGGCCAGCCCGAGCCGGGAGCGGGTCGAGGAGTACCAGAGGCTGCGCGAGGAAGTCGAGTCAGTCGTCAGCCGCATCAACGGAGACCACGGCCAGGTTGGGCGGCCGGCGGTGCACTATCTGCATCAGACGTTTCCGCGCGAGGAAATGGCAGCGCTCTATCTAGCTGCCGACGTCATGTTGGTCACTCCGCTCCGGGATGGCATGAACCTGGTAGCCAAGGAGTACGCCGCTTGCCGTTACGACGAGTCCGGCGGACTGGTTCTTTCGGAGTTCACAGGCGCGGCGGACGAGCTTCGTCAGGCGTACCTCATCAACCCGTGGGACATCGACGGCACCAAGGAGGCGGTACTCCGGGCCACCGCGCAGAGCCGGTCGGAAGCGGCGAGGCGGATGCGAGCGATGCGTCGGCGAGTCTTCGAGGACGATGTCCACCACTGGGCGGCTACCTTCCTCGGGGCTCTCGAGATGGTTGCCGAGGGCCGCCAGTAGCCGCTGTCACCGGAAGGAGCCGAAATGACCACGGGACCGCTCTCGGCGGGCTGGCGGATGAGCGAGACCCAGCCGGACTTTTTGCCGTATCCGCGACCGCGGTCCGGTGCCCCGAACGTGGTCGTGATCGTCTTGGACGACATCGGGTTCGCGCAGCTGGGTTGCTTTGGTTCCCCCATCTCCACCCCGAACATTGATGGTCTGGCCGCCGGAGGCCTGCGTTACAACCGCTTCCACGTCACCTCGATCTGTTCCTCGACCAGGGCGGCTCTGCTCACCGGCCGCAATCATCACGCCGTCGGGGTCGGCATGACGATGGAAACGCCTCTCGGCTACCCGGGTTACACCGGCAGGATCCCCGCGTCGGCTGCAACCATGGCCAGGGTGCTCCGCGACGCGGGGTACAGCACCCTGGCTGTCGGGAAGTGGCACTTGTGCCCGCGAGGGGAATACTCCGCCTCGGGCCCGATGGTCCGGTGGCCGCTCGGCATGGGCTTCGAGAGGTATTACGGGTTTCTCGGAGCGGAAACGAACCAATGGGCCCCTGAGCTCTGCCGGGACAACACTTTGATCGACCCGCCCCGCGCTCCTCGCGACGGTTACCACTTGAGCGAGGATCTGGTCGACGAAGCGATCAAGATGATCCTCGACCAGAAGCAGGCTACGCCCGCAAAACCGTTCTTCTGCTACCTGGCATTCGGCGCCGCACACGCGCCTCATCAAGTGCCACCGGAGTGGAGCGAGCGGTACACAGGAGCCTTCGACGGGGGTTGGGAAAGCCTCCGTTCACAGGTGTTCGAGAGGCAGAAGGCGGAAGGAATTGTGCCTCCAGGCACCACGCTGACCGCGCGCCCTCAGTGGATACAGGGCTGGTCCGATCTATCTGATGGCGAGCGGCGGCTCTTCGCGCGCTACATGGAGGTGTTCGCCGGCTTCGTGACTCACGCCGACGCGCAGATCGGTCGGCTCATAGCGGTGCTCGAGGAGCTGGGCGCTCTCGAGGAGACCTTGGTGATGGTTCTGTCCGACAACGGAGCCAGCGCCGAGGGAAGCCAGACCGGCACGTTGAACGAACCCGCCGCGTGGCTCGGCCAGCCCGAGCCGGTGGCGGAGGCGATCGATCGGATCGACGACATCGGCGGCTTCCGCGCGTTCAACCACTATCCGTTCGGTTGGGCGTGGGCGGGCAACACGCCCCTGCAGCTGTGGAAGCGGTACGCCTGGCTCGGCGGGGTGCGCACACCTCTCGTTGTTCACTGGCCGGGCAGGGTTTCAGGACCCGGGAGTGTCCGCCCTCAGTTCTGCCACGCCGTCGATCTGTACCCGACGATCCTCGAGGCGACCGGATTGACGGCGCCGGAGCTGGTTGACGGCGTCGTTCAGCAGAGAATCGATGGCGCCAGTATCGCGTCGACCTTCTCGCATCCCGAGGCACTCGCGCCTCGAAAGACCCAGTACTTCGAGATGCACGGATCGCGAGGGATATATCACGACGGATGGAAAGCCACCACCGACTACGTGTCACCGATGTTCAACGAGCGGTCTTACATCACCGGCAGCCATGACTTCGACGACGATCGCTGGGCCTTGTTCAACCTCGACGACGATTTCGCCGAGGCTATTGATCTCTCGAGTGAATACCCGGCGAGAGTCGAGGCACTCAAGGATCTCTGGTGGGCGGAGGCGGGGAGGAATCAGGTGCTCCCGCTCTACGAAGGGCCACAGTCTCTGGGAGCCATTCATCCGTCGGAGTTCGATCAACCTACCGAGGCGGTTTACAGACCCGGGACTGGCCCTGTGTACGAAGGGGCGATGCCTTCGCTGGTGGGCGGGTTTTCGGCTGACGCCAAAGTGGAGATCCAGCCAGGCGGGGCGACCAGCGGGATGATCTGTGCGATCGGTGATCTCAACGAGGGGTGGGCCTTCTACCTTCTGGACGGGAGTCCGGTGACGTGCATGGTTTCATTCGGTCGTAGGACCAGACTCGCATCGGGGTCCCGCCTGGAGCCGGGAGTTCACGAGGTCTCAGTTCATTTTCGACCGTCTGTTCCCGGAGAGGAGAACCTCGAGTTGATAGTCGACGGCGAGCGGGTCGCCGGCGCTTATCACGGTGCCCCAGCGATCTTCCCGGCTGTCTCAACGGCGGCCGGCGGCCTTCTGATCGGACGGGACAGAGGCCTGCCGGTGTGCGACGACTACGAGCCGCCGTTCCATTTCCAGGGCGGTCTTCGTGAGGTCAGGCTTCGAAGTGAGAACCCAGCGGTCCGGCGCAGAACTCAGGAGATAATCGGGACGGCTTCCGCAGCCGATTAGCGCGGGTTTGGGCGCCTGCACGGCGTCCGCGGTCGGTCCCCCGGTCGTGCTCAGGTGGGGTCAATCGCCCTGACCGGACAAGTTGATCGTGGTGGTCGACGTCGGCGGCTTTCCCTTCCGTTGCACGTTGGCCACGGAGGGATGCGTTAGCCCGGCGGGGCCGGCGCCGAACGCCGCCAGGACGTTGGCGGTGATCTTGGTGACCGGTCCCTGGTTGGTGCACGTGGCGCAATACGCGAATACCGATCCGACCCAATCGATCGTCCCGGTGTCCCACACGCCCGCCCCCGAAGGCGCGCTGTAGTAGGTCATGTCGGCTTCCTCGCGCTGGCCGCCGCATTTGACCGGAGAACGAGCCACGACCGCGACATTCCCGGGATTCGGCGCGTAGGGATCGAAGTTGTCGTACTCCGGCCCGACCACGCCGGCGATGTGTCCCCCGTTCTGAAGGCCAGTCCCGTCGTACAGCCACTGGGAGGACGCGGTGATCACCATGTCCGCCTGAACCGGATTGCACTGCCACATTTCTCCGAGAAGGAGGCTCTCGGGCTGGTTGTTGGGCCAATCCCTCCACGCCCAGGGGGTGACGTCGGCATTGTCCTTGCCGAGCAGGGGGTCGGCGTGGGCGTCCTTGTAGTCGACCTCCTCCCTGTCCGGTCCGAGCGGCGACGACTGCAGACGGATATGCCGGTAGGCCGCGTTAGCCCCGAGGAACACCAGGTTCACGCCGGCGTCCCGTGCAGCGGTCACCCCGCTGCGCATGCTGAGCGTCCAGTACTCGTCGTGGCCGAGGGAGAGAAAGGCACGGTGCTGAAGCAATGTCTGGGGTCGCTCGGTGACGTCGACGTCTGTGGTGTAGCTGATGTCAAGCCCGAGCGACTCCATCATCGCGACCATCGGGAGCTCGAGACCCACGAAATCGCCGCCACCGTTCCCAAGGACGTAAGGACGATCGAAGGAAACGATTCGCGAGCGCCCAGCGAGGCCGGCATGACCCTTGCCCATGGGTCCTGAATAGAGGTCGTATCCTCCGAACAAGTTGTAGGCCTGCCACGTGGTCACGCTGTTGTTGATCAGGTAGGCCGAGTGGCTCGAGTCGTCGCGGACCGTTAGGGGGATGTGCGTCTCCCACCCGGTCGACGAGATCAGCTTGAAGAGGTAGTCGCCGGGCACCCAGCCCGCGGTCGACACCGTGAACGGGTCGGTCCATGAGCAGGAGACCATCTTGGTCGAGCTGGTCACCGGGCAGGACGGTTGTTTCGTTCCAGCGAGAGGCCCACCGGACCACACCAGGCGACCCAGCGCGCCGCCGTAGTAACCCATTCGGTACGCCTCCACCTGGAAGCTAGGCGCCGTGGTCGAGACGTAGAGCTCGACGGGGTCCCCGGGCCGCGCGCTGACGGCTCCGGCGTACCCTTCGATCTGCTCGGCGGTAGCGGGTTTGGTCAGCCTCCATGCCGAGGTGCCGGTCTTCGTGTTTTCCGCTGCGACCCATGCGGTCGTCGATGACAACCCGAACCCCAACTGCGAAGCTAGCGAGGCCACCTTCGCCGGCGAGGAGGGGACCGCCTGGGCGTCAGCAACCTTTGCCGGGGCCCGGGGAGACGAGGACGCGCGAGTCGCCTGTCCCGGTACCAACTCGACTCCCATCAACGCCAGGGCCCCCGCTGCAGCGGACGCAGTCGCCAGGAAGAGCCTCCGGCGGCGCGCACCCGGCAACGGCTGCGCCATCTTGGCTAGTCGTCGGCGATGTTCCCGCTCCCTGTCGCGGGCGCTGTGCTTCGGCTGGTAGCGGGACAACCTGGGCATTATTTCACGAGCGCCCTTTGCGGGAGGGGACACCCCGTTTGTGGGGACCATTGGTTGGACCCTTGGTCGGGTTCTCGCACTCGTTTAGTCGCTCCGACATGCGGGTATATCGAAACGTGGCGGTTAACCCCGGTGGGGTAAGAACTCACCTACGGGTATTCTCAGAAAGGAAACGTCCTCACATGGGTTTGATCCTGCTCGTCCTTCTTCTGGCTTTGCTGTTCTTCGGCTTGGGCTTTGCGTCGCACTTGCTCTGGATCGTCGCAGTGATCTTTTTCGTTGCATGGATCGCGGGCTTCGCGTTCCGTAGCGGAGAAGGTTCTCGCTGGTATCGCTGGTAGGAGCCACCCCACCCCAGGAAGACCTTTGACTAATAGGAGGAGAAACTCCCATTATGGCTGAGCGTTACCCACCCACAGGTGTCCCAGAGACCCGCACCGCTTATCAGTCGACTGACTCGGTTGCCGTTGAGCGGCAACCTTGGAGTCCTGCCCAGCTGGTCTCCATCATTATCGGCATTGTGTTCGTAGTCTTAGGCGGTATTGCGTTGGCTCGCACGGGTGTCGATTTCAACCGGCTGACCTCCCAGCACGTGGACGTTGCCGGATCGACTCAAACGCAGTTGATGGGGTATCTCGAGTTGGCTTACGGAGCCCTTCTGCTGATAGTGGGATCCATCCCGGGCGCGGGGCGAGCGGGGATGAGCTTCCTCGGAATCCTGGGCCTGGTGTTCGGGATCATCGTCGTCGCCCAACCATCGACCTTCTACCACTCCCTCGGTATTGGTAGCGGCTACGCGATCTTCCTCATCGTGGTCGGAGCGGTGTTGATGATCACCGCCATGGTCTCTCCCATCTACTGGGGCTTCAGTCGTCGCTCCGGAGCTACACGGGGTCACCGGGCCACGATGGTCTAAGAGACGCCTTACAAATAGAAAGCACGCGGGTTCTGCGGTGCAAAGCGTTGGCGAGGAGGTCAACGCTTGCACCGCAGTCGTCGCGTCCGACCAGAAATGGTGTTCTATTGCGCCACTTACGCTGGTTGGCACAGACCTTCCCGGGCTGTCCAGAAAGCCCGGAAATTAAGGGATTTGTCCGAATATCGCGGACTCCCGCTCAACGGGACAAGGTGCCCGGCAGCGGCTGAAACAGCGTTGTAGTGTTCGGCCAGCCCAGGGGGGAACCCGTTAGGAAACGGTTGGTCTATGTCGCAATTCCTGTCGCTAACAGTTGCAGGCATCGCCACTTACGGCTGCGTTTATGCCCTCACGGCCATGGGCTTGGTCGTCACCTACACGACCTCGGGAATCTTCAACTTCGCACAAGGCGCCATTGGGATGATCGGCGCGTTCCTCTACTGGCAGTTCTCGCAGGGCTACGGCTGGCCCAGTTGGTTGGCGTTCGTCCTCGTGGTACTCGTGCTCACCCCGCTCCTTGGTGCCGCGCTCGAGCGATTGATCCTCCGCAGGCTCGAGAACGCCACGCTCGAGGCACAGCTCACCGTCACGATCGCGCTGCTGCTTTTGGGCATAGCCATCGCCACCGTCGTGTGGGATCCTCGGGTCAGCCGTAGGGTTCCACAGTTCTTCAACGGCAAACAGGTGATCATCGGTGGGGTCGTGCTCACCTGGCACCAGTTGGCGTACTGGCGCGATTCCGTCACCCTTTGGGAGCATGACCTCGCGCTGACCGCGGCGAGCCCGCTGTCGCTGTACAACGCCGGCGAGGCATTGCAAACGGAGGGCCACCTCGACGAGGCGGGCGGGCGTTTCCGCAAAGCATTGGAACTCGATCCGAAAGATTCGGAC
>CAZCCS010000055.1:0-12690 GCA_964497005.1 uncultured Acidimicrobiaceae bacterium
CGGCGCTTCGGAAGAGCCCTCGTCCTAGATCACAACTGGCCAGAGTTCGGCCCCATCGGCCGCCGCGAGGGTCAACTCTGGCCAGTTATGCACAAGGGTCGAGCAGAACTGGCCAGCGTTACGGTCAAAGCGACCCGCCCTTTTCGCAACTGTGGCCAGTTATGTTGGCCCGAGCGCTATCAGCCGTCGATGGCCCCTCGGAGACTCGCGAGCCGATCCCTGTTGAGGGCGTACCACACCCACTTTCCCCTGCGGTCGCCGTGCACCAGGCCGGCCTTGCTGAGAATCCTCAGGTGGTGCGACACCGTTCCCTGACTTTTTCCTAGAGGCTCGACGAAGTTGCAGACGCAGATCTCGCCGTCGGGCTCAGCCGCGAGCATGGAAAGTATCTGTAACCGAACGGGGTCTCCCAGGGCGCTGAAGCCTTGGGCCATCTGCTGCGCCTCGGTAGCCGCAAGCGGCGCGGCGAGCACCGAAGGGCAGCATTCTCCCGCTTCGGCCACTTGGATGGTTGCGCTCCGCTCGGCCACGTCCGCTTCTCCCATTGACAACCATGATTACATCGACGATGATCAACGCATCGACGGTTGTTGATGTTATCAGGAGGTCGTGATGTCCCGGATCCAGTTGGCGTTAAATGTCGCGGACATCGATACGGCGGTCGATTTCTACTCCAAGCTCTTCAGCGCGGAGCCGGCGAAGCGCCGGCCGGGATACGCCAACTTCGCGATCGCCGATCCCCCACTGAAGCTGGTGCTGATCGAGCATCCGGAGGGGCGTGGCCACGGGGTCGCGGGAGCGTTGAACCACCTCGGCGTCGAGGTTGAAACGCCCGACGCGGTCCGCGCGGCCACGACCCGCCTCGCAGGTCATGGGCTCGAACCGACGGTTCAGGAGTCGACCACCTGCTGCTACGCGGTGCAGGACAAAGCGTGGGTAGATGACCCCGACGGTGCGCCCTGGGAGGTTTACACCGTGCTCGCTGACGCACCCAGCGAGACCGGGTTGGGCTGTTCGACCGAGACCTGCGCGCCCGAGACGGTGACGGTTGTGTCGACAGGCTCAGGGACCTCCTGTTGCTAGATCGGGGCTGATTTTGGAACAGAACCCGCTTTGGCGCAGGCTCGTCGCTGAATGGTTGGGCAGCGCGCTCCTGGCCGCAGTGGTCATTGGATCCGGGATCGCGGCTCAGCAGCTCTCTCCGAACAACACCGGGTTGGAGTTGCTCGAGAATGCCGCGGCCACTGCCGCGGGGCTGTACGCGCTCATCTTGATGGTGGGGCCGGTGTCGGGGGCTCATTTCAACCCGGTCGTGTCTTTTGTCGACGCGGCATTCGGCGGGCTCAGATGGCGCGCAGCGGTGGCTTACCTGCCCGCGCAGATCGCCGGATGCATTTCGGGCGCGGTCGTCGCCAACGTGATGTTCTCGCGTTCAGCGGTGAGCATCTCCACCCACCACCGAGCGACCGGCGCTCACTTCGTGTCCGAGATAGTCGCTACCGCAGGTTTGTTGCTCGTGATTTTTGCATTGGCTCGCAGCGGCCGGGCCACGAGTGCCGCAGCGGCTGTGGGGGCGTACATAGGGGCGGCGTACTGGTTCACCAGCTCCACCAGTTTCGCCAATCCTGCGATCACGATCGGTCGGATGTTCTCCAATACCTTCGCAGGAATCGCACCCTCTTCGGCACCGGCTTTCATCGCGGCCCAGGTTGTAGGCGGAGCAGTCGCGTTTGCGGTCATCAAGGTTCTGTACCCGCGGATCACCGCCGTCGAGGCGGCCGATGTTGTTGTTCCTCACCCAGGTGCTTTGGAAGAGGTCGATGCCGGAAGCAATGGCGATGGCTCGCAGCCAGCACCCCGTCGAACCGCTAGAGAGAATTGAGTATCGAATGCACTTGACGCCCGACGACCAAACCGCCGTGAACAATGGCAAGCCGGCGGTGTTGTTCCTGTGCGTCCACAACGCGGGTCGCTCTCAAATGGCACTCGGTTTCTTTGGCCATCGCTCCAAGGGCCGCGCCGTCGCATGGTCCGGAGGCTCCGAACCCGCTAGCGAGATCAACCCGGTCGCGGTGGAAGCAATGGCCGAGGTTGGGATCGACATAACCCGGGAGTTCCCCAAGCTCTGGACGACGGAACACCTCGGGGCAGCAGACGTGGTGGTGACCATGGGGTGTGGTGACTCGTGCCCTGTGATACCAGGTAAGCGCTACGAGGACTGGGAACTGCAGGATCCCGCCGGCAAGCCGATCGAGCAGGTTCGGCCGATACGTGATGAGATTGGTCGGCGGGTCGATGCGCTGCTCGAGCAGTTGGGGGTTCTCGACAGCTAATTACTGTCGGTGAAACGTCACTTCCCACGTCGTCGGGCGATTTCGGCGGAACCAGGTGGCGTTCGATCGCAACAGCTTTGTAACAGAGGCGAGCGAGTCGCCTCAACTTTTGTGCAGAAACTGTCGCCATAGCGCGATTTCGTAACGCGATTGCGATCGACACAAATCTCATTGTTACAAAGGTGCTCGGTGTGAGTTGTCCTGCTTCCCTGAAACGCTATCCGCCCGTCGGCGGCTTCTCGGAGTGCCCGCCGAACTCCTTGCGCATGGCTGAGAGGATCCGGTCGGCGAAGTCCGCTTCACCCCGCGAGGAGAACCGCTCGTACAACGCTGTTGTGAGCACGTAGGCCGGCACTGCTTCGTCGATTGCGGCGACAGTGGTCCAGCGACCTTCGCCGGAGTCGGATACCCGTCCGGCGAACGTTTCCAGCTTGGGATCCTGACGAAGGGCGTGCGCGGTGAGATCGAGCAGCCAAGAAGAGATCACGCTGCCGCGGCGCCACAGTTCGGCTACCGCGGTCGTGTCGATCTGGTACTGGTAGTACTCCGGGTCGCGCAGCGGAGTCGTCTCCGCATCTGCTTCTTCTTGGGGATGGAGGCCGATGTCCGCCTTGTCGAGGATCGCGAGTCCTTCGGCGTAAGCGGCCATCACGCCGTATTCGATCCCGTTGTGCACCATCTTGACGAAGTGGCCAGCTCCGTTCGGACCGCAGTGCAAATAGCCCTGCTCCTCGGTCGAGGGCTGTCCAGTCCTGCCCTCGGTGCGCGGCGCGGCGGCTACGCCCGGGGCGATGGTCTTGAAGATTGGGTCCAACCGCTTTACGACGCTGTCCTCGCCTCCGATCATCAGGCAGAAGCCCCGGTCCAGACCGAAGACCCCGCCGGAGGTCCCTACGTCGACGAAGTGAATTCCCCTCTCCTTCAGTTCAGCGGCGCGGTGGATGTCGTCGCGGTAGTAGGAGTTGCCCCCGTCGATGATGATGTCACCCGCTTGCATGGCCGTAGCCAGGTTCTCCACCGTTACGCCGGTATACGCCGCCGGGACCATCACCCACGCCGCGCGCGGCACATCAAGCTTGTTCACGAACTCTTCGACGCTGTTTGAACCGGTCGCGCCTTCGGCTTCGAGCGTCTTGACCGCCGACTCGTTCACGTCGTACACGACGCAGGTGTGCCCGCCCTTCATGAGTCGCCTCACAAGGTTGGATCCCATCCGACCGAGCCCGACCATCCCTAGCTGCATGGCGTCCTCCCTCTACCTAGGGTCTCGGTCCATCCTCGCAGACACCGGGTACAAGCGCGAACGGATCAGTCTCGAGGAGGCGGGGGTGAGGGGGCTGGAGGCCAGACGGGCGCCTGCTCTGCCGGCCGATCGTCTTGGGCGGGCGGCGGAGAGGTCGGCCGATCAGGCGGGGGCCCCTGCGGGGGCGGCCACAGGGGGAAACTCGCCGGCGGTTGTGGGCCCTCCTGTGGGGGCGGCGGTCCCCCCGGCTGCCAGGGTGGGCCCGGCTGCCACGGGGCGCCCGGAGCGCCCGGCTGCCAGGGGGCGCCCGGAGTGCCCGGCTGCCACGGCCCCCCGCCCGGCGGCGGACCACCCTGCATCCACGGCGGACCACCCTGCGGCCACGGCGGACCACCCGCCGGCCAGGACGGGGGGCGGCGCCGGCGCCGGCGGGTAATCATCACAATGACGAACACGACAGCCGCGAGCAGCACGACAACGACGATGATCGCAATGACACCGAGCCGGGTGGTCGCAGAGCTCAGCGAAGTTTGGTCGTAAGCCGGGTTCCTGGGCCCGAACAACGACACCAAATCTGCGTGGGAAAAGTCGCGCGTCAACGCCGGCCCCGAGCCGTGAACCGTCACGGCAAGCAAGGAAAAGCGCTCGTGGAATTTCTGCCACACGATCCTCGCGACGTCGTTCGTATTGCCATCCGAGGGCGTGGCGTTGACTGTGACGCTGACTTTGACCTCGTCGGCGTTCCCGACGTTGAAGTTGATGCTCACCGATTGATAGCCGGCGTCGCGCAGAGCTTGCTGCGTGTTGAACACCGAACTGAGCGGGCCGCATCCGCTGAGCACCACGGCCATCAAGGCGGCCGCGGCAACAACGGGCAACAGCATTCGCCGAGGTTTCACGGCAACAGCACCAGATCGTCTCGGTGCACCACCTCGTGGGGTACGTCTGCGGGAAGCTCGGACGTCCTCCGGCCAGCCAGCGCATTCACCCCGGGGGCCGAATGCCGTGCCAGGCCCTTGGCGAAGACCTTCCCGTCGGGTCCGGCCAGCTCGACCGCGTCGTCCTCTCCGAAATCACCCTCGGCTCGGAGAACGCCGGCGGGCAGGAGGGAAACCCCTCGCTCGATCAACGCAGCGCGGGCTCCGTCGTCCACGACGACTTTTCCGGAGGATCCGACCGCGAAAGCGATCCAAAGTTTTCGTGCTGACAGCCTTTGGGACCGCGGGACGAAGACGGTTCCAACTCCCGATACTCCGTCGATAGCGTCCGCGACCACAGACGGCCGATCAGCTGCAGCGATCACCGCGCGCACCCCGGACCAAGCAGCGATCTTCGCGGCCGCGAGTTTGGAAGCCATTCCGCCACTCCCTTGAGGGGTACCCGGCCCGCCGGCCACCGCTTCAAGTTGGTGGTCGACCTCGACAATCTCTTCGATCAGCGATGCTCCCGGCTCCACTCGCGGGTCCCCGGTGAACAAGCCCGGCGTGTCGGTCAGCAGGACGAGGACGTCAGCGCGGATCAGATGGGATACCAGAGCGGCAAGGCGATCGTTGTCGCCGAATCGGATTTCGTCGTCGGCGATGGCGTCGTTTTCGTTGACGACCGGAATTACGCCAAGGTCGAGCAGCACTCGCAGGGTTTGGCGCGCGTGCAGGTACTGCTGGCGGTGCACGAAGTCCAACGGGGCAAGGAGAACCTGACCGCCTGTTAGCCCGTATGCCGATAGAGAGCGGTTGTAGTGGCCGACGAGGAGGGTCTGCCCGACCGCCGAGACGGCTTGCAGGACGGCGGGATCGGTGGGCCTCGGGTCGGTCAGCCCGAGCACGGGCAAGCCGGCGGCTATGGCGCCGCTCGAGACGATCACCACCCGGTCCCCTCGAAGACGAAGGCCGGCCACCTCGGCACACAGCTTCTCGATCGCTTCCGGCCTGATCTCGCCTCGGCTGTCGGTAAGTGACGAACTCCCGATCTTCACCACAGCAAGGCGACCGGCGCCCGGTTTGAGCCCCTCCCCCTCGATCACCGCCGGCCCCCCCGAGCGGTACCGTCACCCGTGCCGCCGACGCTGTCGAGTTCGTACTCGAACACGAAGTCGCCGATTCGCACCAGATCGCCGGGACGGACCCCCGCCCGGCTCAGAGCGCGGTCCACACCCAAGCCGCGAAGGCGGGACTGCGCGTACTCCAATGCTTCAGGGTTGGTCAGATCCGACAAGGCTACGGCCCGGAGGGCCGACCGGCCTAGCACCCTCCATGCGCCGCTCTCGTCTCGCTCGACGCTGACTCCCGCCGGCTCGGGCCGGTGGACGACGAAGCGCCGGGGGCGGGGAAGCTCCTCGCGAGCGGCTTCGACCGCGAGCGCCATTCGCCCCACCAGCGGGCGCAAACCCTCGCCGGTCAGAGCCGAGAAGCGCAACCCGTCCGAGTCGTCGAAGACAGCGACGTCTGCTTTGGATCCCGCGACAATGCGCGGACGTTCCAACAACCCCGGCTCGTACCGGGAAAGCTCCAGCAGCAGTATCCGCTCCTGCTCCTCCGGGGAGCGCCCGTCCATCGTCGCGAGGTCGACGAGGATCACCAGCACCCGGGCGCGCTCTATGTGGCGTAGAAACCGGTGCCCCAGCCCGCGCCCCTCGCTCGCGCCTTCGATCAGTCCGGGGATGTCGGCGACGACGAACTCGTGGTCGTCTAGGCGCACCACCCCGAGGTGCGGTTCCAGGGTGGTGAATGGGTAGTCGGCGATCTTGGGCTTGGCCGCAGATATACGGGAGATCAGCGTGCTCTTGCCGGCATTCGGAAATCCGACCAGTGCCACGTCCGCCATCAGCTTCAGCTCCAGGTCGAGCCACCGCTCCTCACCGAGCTCTGCCTGCTCGGCGAACGACGGGGCGCGGCGCCGGTTGGAAAGGAAGCGAGCGTTGCCTTTTCCTCCTTGACCGCCGCGAGCGGCCAGCCACCGGTCCCCCGCGACGGCTAAGTCGGCGACGACCTCCCCGTTCGCGTCGCGCACGACTGTCCCCTCGGGCACAGGGACCTCGAGGTCTCCGGCGGACTTGCCGTGCCGGTTCTTGCCGGCCCCGTGGGTACCGTTGCCGGCTCGGCGGTGGGGATGGTCCTTGAAACCGTAAAGCGAGGCGACGTTCCGGTCGGCTACCAGCCAGACACTGCCACCGTTTCCGCCGTCGCCGCCGTCCGGACCGCCCTTGGCGACATGAGCCTCTCGACGAAATGACACCGCGCCGGCCCCACCGTCTCCCGCTTTGACGTGGACCTGCGCTTCGTCGATGAACGACATGGCTGCCGAGAACCCTCCGGCCCTTTCGGTGGCCGGACGGCCGCCGGTCAGGCCTCGGTCAGAATGTCGACCAGCTTCCGCCCCTTGCGGTTGCCGAACTTAACCTTGCCGTCCTTCAATGCGAACAAGGTGTCGTCACCGCCTCGGCCGACGTTCTCACCTGGATGGAATTTGGTCCCGCGCTGGCGAACGATGATCGATCCAGCCGTCACGAGAGTGCCGTCGAAGGTCTTAACCCCGAGTCGCTGGGCCGCTGAATCGCGCCCGTTGCGGGTGGACCCGCCGCCTTTGGTCTTGGACACTTCTAACCCTCCCGGCTGATTCCGGTGATCTCGATGGTCGTGTAGCGCTGACGGTGACCCCAGGCCCGGCGCGCCCGGGTCTTCGGCTTATAAGTGAACCCACGGACCTTCTGTCCCTTGGCCTCGCCGACCACCCGGGCCGACACCTTGGCGCCGGCGAGCTGGTCCCGGCTGGACAGAACGGTTGCACCGTCGACCAGTAGCACCGGATCGAAGCTGACCTCGTCACCCGCGCCGGCGCGCAGCAACTCGACCGAAAGGGTCTGGCCCTCCTCGACCCGCTCCTGCTTGCTACCTGTCCGGATCACCGCATACACAATTGAGAGAGTATATCGGAGCGGGGCAACCGCCCGCCGGCGGCCTGGGCGGGCCGGCGACCTGACGGGTGGCGGGCTGGGCGAGGTCAGAGAAGCGACTGGTCGAAGATGATGCCCCTACCGCCACACGTGGGGCAGGTCTCCGAAAACGACTCCACCAGTCCCTCCGAGATCCTCTTCCTCGTCATCTCGACCAGGCCGAGCTCGGAGATGTCGAACACCTGGGTGCGGGTCTTGTCCCGGGCCAAGGCCGCCCGGAACCGTTTGACCACCTCCGCCCGGTTGGCGGCTATCTCCATATCGATGAAATCGATGACGATGATCCCGCCGATGTCTCGGAGGCGTAGCTGGCGAGCGATCTCGTCGGCGGCCTCGAGGTTGTTGCGGAACACCGTCTCCTCGAGGTTGGACGTTCCGACGTTCTTGCCGGTGTTCACGTCGATGACCGTGAGAGCCTCGGTCCGCTCGATGATCAGCGACCCTCCCGAGGAGAGCCAGACCTTGCGGTCGAGAGCCTTGTGGATCTGCTCGTGGACGTGGTAGCGCTCGAACACCGGCAACGGGTCGTCCGAGTCGCCGGCCCACTCGACCCGATCGGCCAACTCGGGGTTGATGCTCGCGACGTAGTCCCTGACCTCTTCGTAGAGAGCCCGGTCGTCGATCACGACGCCGCGGTAGTCGCGGTTGAACTCCTCACGGATCACCCGGACCGCCATGTCGGGCTCGCGGTACAGGAGAGCGGGGGTGCGCGACGTTTTGGCGAGCTCGTCGATCCGTTCCCACTGCTGGCTGAGCCTGCCCACGTCGCGCCGCAGCTCGTCGGCGGTGGCGCCCTCGGCCGCAGTCCGGACGATCAGGCCGTGACCGGCCGGGCGGATCTCGTCGAGGATCTTGCGCAGCCTCTTTCTCTCCTCGTCGGGAAGCCGTTTCGAAATGCCGTACGTGTCGCTGTTGGGGATCAGGACCACGAAGCGCCCCGGGAGGGAGACCTCCTGAGTCAGACGAGCGCCTTTTGTTCCGATCGGGTTCTTGGTGACCTGGCACACGATGGTCTGGCCGGTCTTGAGGAGCTGCTCGATCCGCGCGTCGCGCGCCGGACCGGCGAGGTGGCCTCGAGTGGGTGACGACGCGCCGGCGTCGGTCGGCTCGACGTCTTCCTTGTCGTAGCGCACGTCGCCGCGATAAAGCACCGCGTTCTTAGGCGTCCCAATGTCGACAAAGGCGGCCTCCATGCCGGGCAAGACGTTCTGGACGCGACCGAGGTAGATGTTGCCGTCGATCTGGGTGGCATCGTCGGCAGCCCGGGAAACATAGAGCTCGATCAGCGCGCGCCCCTCGAGAACGGCGATCTGGGTGGCGGACTCCGCCTTGTGCACCACCATTAAATAGCGACCTACCGGCCTCCCCTTGCGCTCCCGGCCGCGACGCCGTTCCCTGGTCTCGTCGTCGAGCTCGACAGGTTCGTCGACCAGGACGGCCTCGACGGGGCGGCGCTCGCCTTGCGGGGTACGCCCGCGCGAGCCGCGTCGGCGCCGGCGGGAACGGTCACCGTCGGGGGTACCGCTCTCGGCGCCCTGACGAGCGGCGACGGGCGGAATGTTCCTCGCAGGCGGAGCCGGGCGGGTGTCACCGATCTTGGGTTTCACCGGCGGCGCCGGCGGGGCCGCCGCCGCGCTCCCCAAACCTGGCTCGGTTGGCACCTGCACAGGCGGCGTGTCAACGTCGGTGCTGCCGTCTTCGCCTGCTTCAGCAGAATCGGGGCCCGACTCCTCGCTGAGGTTTGATCCTGTCGAGGCGCGGTTTGGGTTGCGGTTTCGGTTCCTCCCCCCACGGGATCCTCGCCGGCGCCTTCGCGCGTTCGAGGACTGGGAGCCGGCGGTTCTACCGCGCTGTTCCCCCGAAAGCTGGTCGCCTGTTTCTGGGCCTGTTTCTGGGGCCGAATGGTCTAGCCCGAAGTCGTCCGGGCGGGCCGACGCAGAGTCGGACATGGTCAATTTCCCTTCTCATGAAGCACGCACCTCTGCGTGCCGCGCGCCGATCGCCCCAGCGAGTCCCTCTATGACGAGGGGCTCAGTGCGGGCGCCGTCGCGCCAAATCCATTGGTGAAGCCTCCGGGGGTGGCGTTCCTCCAATCCAGGGCCCAAGGCGAGGATCACCTCGGAGGGCCGAATGGACCTGGGCCGGCAGGCGAGCTCGCCCGTCAACCAGAAGCCGTCGGAGTCGGACGGGCCCGCGGGTCCGTCTGTGTTGCCGGAGGGACCAGAAGGCCCCTCAATGTTGCTGGAGGGGCCGCAAGGCCCCTCGATGTTGAGGCTGATGATGCCTGGCCGGATGTCGTCGGTCTGCTCCACACCTTTGCGGGAACGGGTCACCAGAAGCTCTGACGCGGCGAGGGCTCTGTCCACTCGTGCCGCGAGCTCGTCATAGGTAACCGGTTCCGCATCGTCGGATGGAACTGCCGCCCACCGCCAAGTGCTCGCGGTGACCTCCTCCTGAAGGGACGGTGCCGTCGCGGGTATCACCTTCGCGGCGGTGGATTCGACACCTTCTGGCAGAGCGGCTGTCAACCGGAAAGGCAACGTGGCGACGTCGACTGTGCCCACCAGCTCGACGTCGATGTACTCGGCTACTGACTCGTAGCCGGTGGGTAGTGCCAGCCCGAAGCTGACCTTGGGACGAGGTGAGAAACCGCTGCTATAGGCCAACGGCAGCTGCGTCCTACGAAACGCCCGCTCCCACATTCGGGCCACGTCCCTGTGACTTGTCCATCGGATCTTGCCTGTCTTCGAGAAGCGGATCCGAACCCTCGTACGTTCGCCAGGCTCGATCGTCCGCTCGGGGCCCGGATTCACGATCGGGCTCCCGCACCGATAATCGAGGGGTTCTTGGCTGTTGGCCGCAAGAACACGGGAACTTCCCCGCCGGCGGCGAGGTCCTGGCCGGTGCCCTGGCTGCCGCCGGCCGGCGGAACCGTGGATGCCACGACGTGCTCGATCCCGTAGCCGGTGCACGCCCCGCAGTCGTAACAAGGGGTCCAGCGGCAGTCGGGGGTCCCCGCAGCCGCCAGCGCGTCCTCCCACTCCTGCCAGAGGAAGTCGTCGTGAAGTCCGGCGGAGATGTGCGCCCACGGCAGCAGCTCTTCGCGTTGGCGGTCGCGGTGCACGTACCAATCGATCGACAGGCCGTTCGCCTCCATGGCCTCGCGCCACAGGTCGATAGAGAACATCTCCGACCATTCCTGAAAGGTCCCGCCCCGGCGCCACACCTGTTCGATCACAGCTCCTATACGCCGGTCCCCCCGGCTGGCGATTCCCTCAGCGAGCGAAGCCTCCGGGTCGTGCCAGCGCAGCTGCACTCCTTTGTCTCCACGGGTCGCGGAGCGAAGGAGACCGACCTTGCGTCGTAGCTGTTCCGGCGTGTCCTGACCGAACCACTGGAACGGCGTCTGCGGCTTTGGAACGAACCCTCCGACCGAAGCAGTGACGGACGCGCCCCGGTGGTGACGCCGGCCGATGGCCACGCAGTTGCGCGCCAGCTCCGCGATACCAAGCGTGTCCTCATCGGTCTCGGTGGGAAGGCCGGTGAGGAAGTACAGCTTCACGCGCCTCCATCCCTGCGAGAACGCCGATTCGACCGCACCGTAAAGGTCTTCCTCGCGGATGAGCTTGTTGATCACCTGACGCATCCGCCATGTCCCCGCTTCGGGCGCGAAGGTCAACCCGGTCCGACGAACCTTCTGAATCTGGGATGCGACCCCCACGGTGAACGCATCAACGCGCAGGCTGGGAAGGCTCACCGAGACCTGCCCGTTGCATGCAGGATCGTCGATCACCGAGCTCACCACCGAGTCGATGCCCGAGAAGTCTGCGCTCGAGAGAGACGTCAGGCTGACCTCGTCGTAGCCGGTGCGCGCCAAGCCATCCGAAACCATCTTGATCACTTGGTCGGCCGGCCTTTCACGGACGGGCCGAGTGATCATCCCCGCCTGGCAGAAACGGCATCCCCGGGTGCAACCCCTGAAGATCTCAACGTTCAGCCGATCGTGCACCACCTCGGTCATGGGCACCAGTTGCGTCTTCGGGTACGGCCATGCAGCAAGATCGGCGATGGTCCGCTTCTCGACCCGCTCCGGGACCTCGGGATAACGGGGGGTCACCGAGACCAAAGCCGGACCCTCGTAGGCCACGTCGTAGCAGGACGGGACATACACACCTGGCACCGCAGCGAGGTCCCGAAGAAGCCGCTCCCGCGACCCGGGGGTGCGGCCCGACGCCTTCCAGTCCCGCACCGCCGCCGTGATTTGTCCGACCACTTCTTCGCCGTCGCCGATCACGAACAGGTCGACGAAGTCGGCCAGCGGCTCGGGGTTGAACGTGCAGTGACCCCCGGCTGCTACGAGGGGGTGCTCCGGGCCTCGGTCGGCGGCTCGAACCGGGATGCCGGCGAGATCGACGCAGTTGAGAAGGTTGGTGTAGACCAACTCGGCCGAGAGGTTGAATGCCAGCAGATCGAAATCGGCCGCGGCGCGGTGGCTGTCGACGGAGAACAAAGGGATCCCCCGCCGGCGCATCTCCGCCTCCATGTCCCCCCACGGCGAATAGGCCCGCTCGGCGCGGCTGTCGTCGCGCTCGTTCAGGATCTCGTAGAGGATCTGCAGACCCTGGTTAGGAAGGCCGACTTCGTAGGTGTCGGGGTAGATCAGCAGCCACCCGATCAGTCCCTCCAAGCTCCCCGGCCCAATCGATCCGTCCTCGCAGCCTATGTACCGAGCCGGCTTCTGCACCCGGGCGAGAACGGGCTCGATCTTCGGCCACAGAGACGTCATGTCCCCACCCAGTGTAGTGGGGGTGATCTACGAGAACCGCCTCATGCGGACGCTGAGGACCAGCCCGAGGCCGGCGAACGTGGCGATGACGGCCGAGCCGCCGTAGCTCATCAGGGGCAGGGGGATGCCGGCGACGGGCATGATTCCCATGGTCATTCCGATGTTTTCGAACACTTGGAAGGTGAGCATGGCGAGGACGCCGACGCACACGAGCGTGCCGAACTTGTCCCGCGAGAGGTTCGCCGCCTGCCAGGTGCGCCAGATGACGAGCGCGAACAGGAGCAGGAGCACCGCCGAACCCACAAGACCGAGCTGCTCGCCGACGGCGGTGAAGATGAAGTCGGTGCGCTGCTCGGGAACATACGACAGGTTGGTC
>CAZCCS010000056.1:0-9115 GCA_964497005.1 uncultured Acidimicrobiaceae bacterium
CACCGACCGGGTCAACGACCTTGAATTGAGGTTGCGCCGGATCGGCGCCGAGGTCCGCGCCGCTGGTGTGCTGGATGTGCTGAGGCACGAACCCGTCGGGACCCATCACTTCCCCCAACTGGGGGAGCTGTCAATGCGGCAGTGGGAGATACTCAGCCGCCTGCGCCGCGGTGATCGCGTACCCACGATCGCCGGCGACCTCTACCTCAGTCCGAGCACTGTACGAAATCATCTGAGCGGGATCTTCCGCAGGTTTGACGTCCATTCGCAGGCAGAGTTGCTGGCGCTTCTCCAGAAATGAGCACTCGTCTAGCCGCATGAGCGCCGTGCCTATCGACACTCGCTCGGGCAGGCCCCATCATGCGGTGCCATGTTCAGACGTTCACGAAGACGGTGAGACCGTTGGCGCTCGTGCTAGTTGTGGACGAGCATCCCGTCCTCCGCTTGCTCCTACGGACAGTCCTCGAGAACCACGGGCACATCGTCCGGGAGGCAGCGGATGGCGACGCGGCCCTCGCCCACGTCGTCACCTCCCCGGTACAGGTCGTCATCGCGGATCTGAACACCTCGTTGACAAGCGGAGAGTTACTCGTGACCACTCTTCGATCGCTCCCCGACCTCGAGAGACCCATGATCATCGTCACCGGTGAGGACGTCCCATCTGATCTGGAAGGCAGGGTGTTCCAAAAGCCGTATTCCGCTCAAGCAGTAGCCAAGGCAGTCGACTCGCTGACGTCTTAGCCACCCGGCCGGCGGTCTTTGCGTACGCTGGCGTACGTGAAGGCCGATTTGTCCGGCGCACATGGGTGAAGGGCCGCAGGTCCCGGGAACCCGGGGGGTGGACCCTCGCCCCGCTTGGTATACGCCCCCGCCGGGACGCTTGCATGACTGGGTAAGCGTCCTGCACCTTCCATACACCGCGTGGCATCTCAGCTACGTGCTGATCGGAGCCGGTTTGGCTCCAGTCCTCTCGGTCGACCGACTGATCGCGACCCTCCTCGCGTTCGGACTCGCCGTCGGGGTCGCCGCCCACGGCCTGGACGAGCTGCGGGGAAGACCACTGGGGACCACCATCCCCGGACAACTGCTAGCGGGCGTGTCGCTGGCAGCGCTTGCAGGAGCGGTAGCCCTCGGCATCGTCGGGATAGGCCGCGTGGGTTTCGGTCTGCTCGGTTTCATCGGGGTGGGCGCGATCCTCGTCGTGGCGTACAACCTCGAGCTGTGGGACGGTCGGCTGCACAACGACGCCACCTTCGCTCTGGCATGGGGAGCATTTCCCGTTCTGACGGCCTACTACGCACAAGCGGGCACATTGCGCGTGGCGCCGTTGTTCGGGGCCCTCTTCGCTTACGGGCTCTCGGCCGCCCAGCGGATCCTCAGCACGGAGGCACGCGATCTCCGCCGGCGGACGGTATCGGTTACCGGGGAGAGGACTCGGCCCGATGGTTCACGATCAGACCTGACACGAGAACGGCTCCTCGCTCCACTCGAACGAGCCCTCGTCGCGCTGTCCTGGAGCACATGCGCCTTAGGGGTGGCCCTGGTCCTGTCGCGGACCTAGGACTGCACGTATAAAACCCCGATACGCCGGCCGCGCCGTTAGACGGCAAGCGGGTGACAAGATGGCCGGCATGTCCGTGAGGTACTCGACCGCGTCCGGACGGTGGATCCTGGCGGCGACCGTGCTCGGCTCGGGCATGGCCGCTATTGACGCCACCGTCGTCGGCATCGCCCTCCCGAGCATCGGAAGGGACCTGCATACCTCTCTCTCGGGACTGCAGTGGGTCGTGTCCGGCTACACGCTGACACTGGCGGCGCTGTTGCTTCCTGCGGGCGCGTTGGGCGACCAACTCGGGCGACGCCGGATCTTCAACCTGGGCGTGGTGTGGTTCACGGTGGCATCGGTGGCCTGCGCTCTCGCGCCGGATTCGGCGGTCCTGATCGTCATGCGCTTCCTTCAGGGGGTCGGCGCGGCGATGCTGACGCCGGGAAGCCTTGCCATCATCGAAGCGTCCTTCGACAAGGAGAGCACCGGACGCGCGATCGGAGCTTGGTCGGGGCTGGGCGGCGTGGCCACCGCGCTCGGTCCGCTGCTCGGCGGCTACCTGATCGCCGCCGCTTCGTGGAGGTGGATCTTCATCATCAACGTGCCCATCGGTGCGGCGGTCCTTTGGATATCGGGCCGCCACGTACCCGAGTCACGGGATGCCAACGCGGCGAGCCGCATAGATGTACGGGGTGCGCTGCTCGCGGTTGCAACCCTCGTCGGCCTCACCTACGGGTTGATAGAGGGGCCCGCAAGGGGGTGGTCCCAACCCTCCGTCATCGGTTTGGTGTTGCTTGGCGCGTTGTCCGCCGCAGCCTTTTATTTCGTGGAGACCAACACCCCGAACCCGATGCTTCCGTTCTCGGTTTTCAGAGAACGACAGTTCACCGTGACCAACGTCGTCACCTTCATCATCTATGCGGCGCTGGGCGGAGCGCTCTTTCTTTTTCCTGTGATGTTGCAGGTGGTCGACCACTACACGCCGCTCGAGTCCGGAGTCGCGCTGCTCCCCTTGACCCTAATCATGCTGCTCCTCTCTGCCCGATCCGGCCGGCTCGCGTCGCGGATCGGTCCCCGATTGCAGATGTCGGTCGGCCCGGTCGTTGTGGGCGCAGGGTTAGCTCTTCTCGCCCTTGCGACCACGGATAGTTGGTACCCGACCGGCGTGCTGCCCGGGGTGCTCGTTTTCGGTCTGGGGTTGGCCATAACCGTGGCCCCCTTGACCAGCACCGCCATGGGGGCGCTTAGGCCAGAGCACGCCGGACTGGCCTCCGCAGTGAACAACGACGTCGCCCGCACCGGCAGTCTCGTCGCCGTTGCGATACTGCCGGCGATTGCAGGCATCAAGGGCAATGCGTACCTGCACTCTGCGACCCTCGCTCACGGTTTCCGGACCGCGACCGTGGTGGCGGCGGGGATGTGTGTGGTCGCCGGAGTCCTCTCCGCGATCGGCATCCAGAACCGGGTCGCCGCCCCGCAGCCGGACCAGTTCCTTCACTGCGCCCTCGACGCGACCCCGGCGGTAGCCCGGAGCTGACCAGCGGATCTGGGTCTAGTTGTCGAGGTCCAGGTCGCCGGGATGGCGGTGCGGCATGGTGTCGGCGGGAATCCGCCCGAGCCTGCCAGCTTGGAAATCCTCCATGGCCTGGACGATCTCGTCCTTGGTATTCATGACGAACGGGCCGTAGTGGACCACCGGTTCGCGGATGGGCTGCCCGCCCAGAACCAGCACCTCGAGGTTCGGGGAGCGGCTCTCCTGGTCAGCGTCCGCGGCAAACCGGAGCGCGTCACCGGGACCGAAAACAGCGAGCTGATGCGCATTGATCGGGCGCTCTTCTGCACCCACCTTCCCTCGTCCCGACAGGACGTAGAGCAACGCGTTGAAGTCGGCACGCCACGGCAGGACCACCTCGGCACCCGGGCTGACCGTTGAGTGCAAGAAGGTGATGGGCGTGAAAGTAGACCCCGGGCCGGAGTGCCCGGCCAGTTCGCCGGCGATGACTCTTATAAGAGCGCCCCCATCAGGCGAGGAAAGTAGGGCGGCCTCGCTGCCGCGCAGGTCCTGGTAACGGGGCGGGTTCCATTTATTGGCGGAGGGAAGGTTCACCCAAAGCTGGATGCCGTGGAACAGGCCGCCGCTGGCGACGAGGAACTCCGGCGGCCGCTCGATGTGCAGGATTCCCTTGCCGGCGGTCATCCATTGAGTGTCCCCGTTGGTGATCCGCCCTCCCCCACCGTTGGAGTCCTGATGGTCGAACACGCCGTCGATGATGTAGGTCACCGTCTCGAACCCACGGTGCGGGTGCCACGGGGTTCCCTTGGGCTCGCCCGGCGCGTACTCCACCTCACCCATCTGATCCATGTGGATGAATGGATCGAGGTCGGCGAGGCTCACGGCGGCGAAGGACCGGTACACCGGGAAGCCCTCCCCCTCGAAACCGGATGGAGCGGCGCTGACCGACCGAACCGGGCGCTCACGCGCCACGGCACCATCGGGCTTGGGCACCCGGGGCAGGACCAGAACATCCTCGACAGTGACAGCCGGCACGGCTGCCTCCTTTCACAAACTCTCTTCCCGAACTCTCTTCGGACGGTAGGTGCAACATGGTTGTTGCTGCAACTATTTCCCTTAGGTGGGCAGGAGAGGCGATCAGCCGGCGTCGAGGTTCTGCAGGCGGAGCTCTCCGTGCGCGACCAGCCTGCCGTCCTCGTCGCTGATGTCGACCTTCCACAGCTGCTGGCTGCGTCCCTGGTGGAGAGGCACGGCTTCCACGGTGACCCGCCCGTTCTTCAGCGATCTGACGAAATGGGTCGTGTTGGTCAGGCCGACCGCGACCTGTCCCCGGTCTCGCACCGCGGCGCTGGCCCCGATGCTGGCGGCGCTTTCGACCGCGGTGGTGTACACGCCGCCGTGGACGATCCCCCAGGGCGTGTGGTGCTCGGGACCGAGGTCGATGTGGCCGACCACCCGGTCCGGGCCTGCCTCGTCGATCACCAGCCCGGCGCCCTGCAAGAAACCCGAGAATGAGGTGGACATGTATTCAGTCTGGGGCCGCGGCAAGGGCTGGCGCTGGAACCGCTGGAACCGCTGGGACGGCTGGGGCGGTCACGGTCGCCGGCCTCGGCCGCAGGAACCCGGCCAGCACCCCGGCCAGTGCGGCCATCGCAGCGCAATAGATCCAGAGGTGGCGGAAGCTGTCCAGGCCAGCGGGGTGGCGCGCGCCGCTTCCCAACACCGCAACCAGGATCGCGACGCCGATCGCCCCGCCCACCTGACGGGCCGTCTGGTTCACCGCGCTTCCGACAGCGAAACGGGATGAATGCAGGCTGGAGACCGCCGCAGCTCCCAGCACCGGGAAGGTCAGCCCGATCCCGAGCCCGGTGAGCAGGGTGGCCGGCAACCACCGGGCCAGATAGTCCGGCGTCGCGCCCACGAGGGTTGCATACCAGGAAAGGCCCCCGGTGAACACAACGAAGCCTGCGAGCAGGACGGAGCGAAAGCCGCGCTTGGCGGCGAGCTTCCCTGCGGGTCCGGAGACCGCGGCGACGACCAGCGGCCCGGGCGTGACGGCTAGGCCCGCCCGCAGGATCGAGTAGTGCCAAACGCCGGTCAGGAACAGAATGTTGCCGAGCAGCATCGCAAAGAAGCCCATCGCGTAAACGACGGTCGCCGCGTTGGCAACGGTGAAGGTTCTGTGCTGGAACAACTCGAGATCCAGCACCGGTTCGGGGTGGGTTGCGCAGCGTCGGACAAAGACCGCCCCGAGGATGACAGCAAGCGCCGCCCCGGCGATGACGCGAGGGTCCGACCAGCCCCACTCGGAGCCCTCCGAGACCGCAAACACCAGTCCACCCAACGCGAGGCTCACCAAGGCCACGCCGGGATAGTCAGGAGCCGCGCGCTGTTGCTTTACCCTGTCGTCGGGCAGCACTCGCCGCCCGACCAGCCACGCGGCGGCCGCCACCGGGAGGTTGATGTAGAACGCCCAGCGCCACCCGCCGGCGCTTATCACCGACGCACCGAGGGACGGGCCCGTCGCCACCGCAAGCGCACCGACCCCGGCCCAAAGGGCCACCGCCTGGGACCTGGCCTGCTCGGAGAACACCTCGAGAAGCAGACCCAACGACGCCGGGAGCAGCAGCGCCGCCCCTACCCCTTGGGCAACCCGCCCCGCGATCAGCAGCTCGGCGGTCGGCGCCAACCCGCAAAGCGCGGAACCGATGCTGAACACCCCCAGCCCAGCGAAGAACACCCGCCGCCTTCCCAACTGGTCGGCCGTGCGCCCAGATGTCACCAGCAACGACGCGTACACGATGGCGTAGGCGGTGATCACCCACGCGAGGGTTGCCCTCGACGAATGCGGGAAGGAATGAGCGAGCGCCGGGAAGGCGACGTTCACTATCGACAGGTCGAGCGAGGCCATGAAGGCGCCCATCGCCGTCACCGCGAACACGACATTGCGCCGGCCCGTGGCGGAGAGCTTGCCCATACAGGCCAAGCATAGCTCAGTGGGTTCTATTAAGCAACTGACTGTGGGGCCGGCGCGCGCCCGACACCGGCGGTTTTGAGGTACAAACGGGCTTTGCGGTAAAAAATTTCAAGTTCGTGTTCCGTCTGTCCCGCAGACGCGAAATGTCCCGCAAAGCGAGCAGCAGTCTTTTCTCCCCGCTACGAGCTGATCTCTCCCAGCTAGGAGCTGAGCGCTGCTATGAGTGTCGCGGCGTCGTATGACGCCCGGTGAACTTGTCCCTCGATGAACAGGGTCGGCGTGCCGAGAACCTCGCCGGTCGCGTCCCCGCTGTCTATGTCGCGCTGGATGCGTTCCGTGACCGCTTCGCTGTTGCGGTCGCGGTCGAACGCATCGAGGTCGAGGCCAAGCTCCTTGGCGTAGCTGCGAAGGTCCTCGTCCTCCAGGGCCTTCTGGCGGCGGAAGAGGATGTCGTGCATTTCCCAGTAGCGTCCTTGTGCGGAGGCGGCTTCGGCGGCCCGGGACGCGGCCATGGCATGGGGGTGGATCTCGGTCAGGGGGAAGTGCCGAAAGGCGAAGCGCACCCCGTCGCCGAGCCGGGCCTCGACCGTCTGTATCTCCCGGTAGGCCTGCCGCGTGTAGGGACACTCGAAGTCTCCATACATGAGGATCAGCTTTCCTGAAGTCGCCCCCCGCACATGGTCGACGTTCTCGTCAATTGGCTGCACCATCGCCATTAGAAACCGAGCCGCTCCTTCACCAGGATGACTGTGATCCGCCCGGGTGCGACGACCCGGTTGATGATCAGGATGTTGTTGACCCCGCTGGGGACGCCGTAGGCAAGCCGCGCACGCTCGTCTTCCAGCGGAAAGCAGTACTCGTACAAGCGGCGCATCCCGGCCTCGACGTCATGAACGATCTTCTGTCCGCCAACCACCAGGATCACCCGCCCGGCGCCTGACGCGATGGGACCGAGCTGGCTGCCAGAAGCGGACGCAAACAGCAGCGAACCTTCTTCAGTTACTGCGTGAGCGCTGCCGACCACGTAATCGGGAGACGCTGCCAGGATCCGCATCTCGCGCTTCTGCATCTCGCGGTCCATCTGGTACAGGCGCAGCCGGAGCGGTTGGTAACGACCCGAGCGTTCGATGTCGTCCGCGACGCCGATGGCTTCGAGGGTCTGCGAAGTGTTGTTGAACACCTCCGCGCCGTCGACCAGAAGCGAACGAACCGACTCCCGGGCATCTTCACCGGAGTCGACAACCAGGGCTTCCATGCCGTTGCGCTCGAGCGCAGCCGCGGCGGCTCGGATCCGCTCGTCGGTGGCGAGCTGAGAGAACTCCGACGCGACTTCCTCGCTCAACATGATTCAACCCCCAACATCAGTCGTTCGCTCACATCCGTCGTTCCCAAAACATCCGTCGTTTCCGCAACATCATTCAGCCCCCAGCTCGGCGAGGCGCCGGTGCGCCAGCGAGACCGCCATCGCTCCCTCCCCGATCGCCGCCGCACATCGCTTGATCGACCCGCTGCGGACGTCGCCTGCGGCGAACAGGCCCGGCATGTTGGTCTCGAGCGGCAGTGGTTGGCGCGAGAGCGACCAACCATCGAGCGAACCCGGCGCCGCCGCCAGGTCGATACCGGTGCGGACATAACCCGACGGGTCGGTCACCAGGCCGATCTTCCCGGCGCCCTTCGTCCTCGGGGTGCCGCCAATGCAGATGAACAGCTCATCGACCGCCAGGCGTCCTATCCCGCCGTCCTCCCCGGACGACACGACCAAACCGTGCAGGCGTCCGTCGGCCTCGAGGCCGACGACCTCTGTTGAGGTACGGATGTCGACGTTGTCCAGGTTGCTCACCCGATCGATCAGGTACTGGGACATGGACGCCGCAAGGGTGCTGCCCCTCACGAGCAAGGTGACGTGAGACGCGTACCGGGAGAACCTCACGACCGCCTGGCCGGCGGAGTTCCCCCCTCCTACCACTGCCACCCTGCAGCCCCGGCAGGAAAGCGCTTCGCTGGGACCGGCTCCGTAGTACACGCCGGCGCCTAGGAGCTCTTCGATTCCTGGCACCTCCAGCCGGCGCCAGTCGACGCCGCTGGCCAGGATCACCGACCTCGTCCGCACAATCGTTCCATCAGAGAGGCTGACCGAGTAACCCGACCCGTCGTTGGACAGGTCGACCAGCCGGCGGGCCAAAAGGATCTCGGTCCCAAAACGACGGGCTTGCGCGGTCGCTCTGGTCGCCAACTCATTCCCGGAGATCCCCTGCGGAAAGCCGAGGTAGTTCTCGATCATCGAAGTGGTGCCAGCCTGCCCCCCCGGGGCCACCGCCTCGACCGCGACGGTGCGGAGACCCTCCGACGCGGCGTACACCGACGCAGCCAGACCCGCCGGCCCTGCACCGACGATCGCCACGTCGTATTCCGACAAAGCCGGGGCCGACACCATCCCCAACCCGGCGGCTACCTGCTCGATCGTCGCCGGCGCAAGCCGCGTCCCGTCGGGCAGCAAGCAAACCGGCAAGCGAGAAGGTTCCAGGTCGCCGGGGTCGAGCAGCGCGCTGACCCTGGGCTGATCGTCTACGTCGACCCACTCATAGGGGTATCCGTTGCGGCTCAGGAAGTCACGGATGGCGTACCCGGTCGCGGAGGCGCGCTGGCCGACGAGCACCACCTGGGGCGTCACCGGGCGCGCGTCGTAGTCGAACATCGAGGGCGGGGCAGTCGGATCCGACACCGGGAGGATCAGGGATGCGACGGCGCCGGAGGAGCTCCTTCAAGCTCGAAGGCAAGGTCGTCGACGTAGCACCAGTACCAGTCCTCGCCCGGCTCGTAGGAGCGGATGATCGGGTGGGTGCTGGAATGGAAGTGGGCGGTCGCGTGCTTGCCGGGAGAGTTGTCGCAGCACCCGACGTGGCCACACTCCTGGCACACCCGGAGGTGGACCCAGTCACGGCGACCCGCAGCCAAGCAGTCCTCGCAACCCCACGATGACGGTGTCACATCCTCGATCTCGTCCAGATGAGTGCATCCAGAACTCATACGTCTGACCCTCCTCTTCCCGGCCGTCTATCACAACTACCTGGCACAACTA
>CAZCCS010000056.1:9215-12667 GCA_964497005.1 uncultured Acidimicrobiaceae bacterium
CGTCACGGCCGGGTATCGCCCCTGGTCAGAGCGCCTGTCCCTTAGACAACGACCGGTTTTTGGAGAACTGGTCTGCTCAGAGGACTTTGAGCTCGACGTCTACGTTGCCTCGGGTGGCGTTGCTGTACGGGCAGACCTCGTGCGCCGCCTTCACCACGCTCTCGGCGGTCTCCCGGTCGACGCCAGGGATCTCCACGTCCAGCTCGACCGCCACGTTGTACGCACCACCGTCGATGGTGCCGAGGGTTACCCGGGCGGTCACCACCGAATTGCTGGTGTCCACGCCCAAGCGCCGGCCGACGACGCCCATGGCGCTCTGGAAGCACGCCCCGTAGCCGAGGGCGAACAACTGCTCCGGATTGGTGCCCTCCCCCGTTCCGCCGAGGTCCTTCGGCGGCCGGATGTCAAGGTCGAGGAAACCGTCCGAAGAACGACCGTGCCCGTCACGGCCTCCGCGCACAGTCGCTTCCGCGGTGTAGAGCCTCTTCTTCAACGTTGCCATGGCGGTTGCAGCGCCCGGCGCGAGAGGCTTATTCCCCTATTGGGCGATCACCCGTTAGGGACCCGCAGCACGACCTTGCCGATCGCCCGGCCGTCAGCGACATAACGCAGGGCGGCGCCAACCTCATCGAGCGCGAACGTCGCCCCGACGTGCGGGAAAGCCCGACCCGAGGCCAGCAGCCTCATCAGCTCCTGCTCGTTGCCGCGGGCCTCCTGGGCTTCGTGGGTCATGAACCCGCGGATCTCGAAACCGAGGACCCGAACTCCTTTGAGCAGGACCAAGTTCAAAGGGATCTTCGGTATATCCCCCGACGCGTAACCGACGGTGACGAAACGACCGCCCCATCTGAGGCTCCGCAACGCCGGCTCAGCAAGCCGGCCGCCGACGGGATCGATCACCACATCGGCGCCTCCGGGCAGAAGCTCGCGAAGCCCATCCCGAAGGTCCCGGGCCTTGTAGTCGACGACCTGTTGCGCGCCCATCTCCTTGGCGACCTCGAGCTTCTCTGTCGAGGACGCGACCGCGGTAACCCTCGCGCCGAGAACCGAGCCGAGCTGTACCGCGGCCAGCCCGACCCCGCCGCCCGCCCCGAGCACGACCAGCTCGTCGCCCGGGCTCAGCCGGGCGACCGAACGCAACGTGTGGAACGCGGTGCGGTGCGCAACCCCGAAGGCGGCCGCGGCGTCGTCGGCCACCGAGGGCGGCGTCGCCGTGACCGAGGTCGCGGGAACCACGATCTGCTCTGCGAACGCCCCGACGAAGGTCGTCCCGAACACCCGATCGCCGGGCGCAACCCCGTCGACGCCCTCCCCCGCTTCGACCACCTCGCCGGCGAACTCGCTTCCGGGGACGAACGGCGGGGGGAGCTGGATCTGGTACTCGTTGGCCACGATCAACACATCGGGGAAGTTCACCGCCGCGGCTGTGATCTTCACCCTTACCTGCCCCGGGCCAAGTGTCGGAACTGGGAGGTCGTCTACCTCGACTACCTCGGGCGCGCCGTGGACCCGACAGATCGCAGCGCGCAACTCAGTTCACTTGTAATCAGTGGTCTCAGCGAGATCGGCCGCCTCTTCCATCAGCGTTAGCACGATGGGGCCGAACGCCTGGAGCTTCTCGTCGTCGCCCGCCCGCTGGAAGCCCTGCTCCAGCACAACTGCCAGCTTCCACTTGGCGAGAATGACGTAGTAGTCGAGGTCGTCGACCTGGCGCCCGGAGATCTCTGCGTAATGCCCAACGACCTCGTCCTTGGAAGGCATCCCGTACATGTCGGCGTAACTGAATCCGGACAAAGACGGGCTGTCGGTGTCTTCTGGCCATGCCTGCACCACCCACCCGAGATCGAGCTTGGGATCTCCGACCGTTCCCATCTCCCAGTCGACAATGGCTGCCAAACGCGCCGGCGCTCCGTGGGAGAACATCACATTGGCGAACTGGTAGTCACCGTGCATGAGGCCCGGTATGAAGTCGATCGGCCGGTGGGCTCGCAGCCAATCGCTGGCGACCTCGAACCCAGGAAGGTCGCGGCCCTTGATCCGGCTGAGGAAGTTGGTCCAGCGGTCGACCTGGCGTTCATGGAAGCCGTCCGGCCTGCCGAGGTCACCGAGCCCTCTCTCCCTCCAGTCGACGTTGCCGAGCAGCGCGATCCCCTCGACCAGCTGGTAGGCGAGACCTTTGCGAGCGTCGAGGTCCATGTCGAAGGGAGCCGGCCACCTCCCGTGACTGCTCATCGGGGACCACCCGTCGACGAACCCCATGATGTAGAAGGTGCGGCCGAGTACGGACTTGTCATCACACATCGCGATCGCCGGCGTGTGGGGAACATCGGTGCCCTCGAGGGCGTCGATGATCCGCCACTCGCGCAGGATCCCCTCGTCCCGGGTCTCAGGCGCAGAGGGAGGCGGGATGCGCAGAGCCCCGTGCAGCTCACCGCGCCGGATCTCGTATATCTCGTTCTGAGACCCTCCCGCGACGAAGCTGTGGTCGATCGGCTCACCCTTGCCGGGAAGCTCGGCCTCGTCCATCCATTCGCCCAGCCGATCGATGTGGATCACAGGTTGCCGACTTCGAGCTCGAGGAGGTGGCCCAGCTTCTCCTTCGCCGCTTCGATCTTGCCGGGTATCCATTGGGTCGGCCACATCCCGTCGCTGGGGCGGTAATCCTTGAGGATCTGGCGGGCCACTGTCATCTTGTGAACCTCGGTTGGGCCGTCCGCCAGACCCATCACTCCGGCCGCGTGGATCATCCCGAAGAAAGGCATCTCGTTCGTCGTGCCGAGTGCCCCATGAACTTGCATCGCCCGCCAGGCGATGTCGTGAAGGATGGTCGGCATGGTGACCTTCACGGCGGCGATGTCCTTACGGACCCGCTTGTAATCGTTGTACCTGTCGATCTCCCAGGCGGTGTAGAGGACGAAAAGCCGGAACTGCATCAGCTGTGCATAGGAATCGGCGATGTAGCCCTGGACGAATTGCTTGTCGGCCAGGATGCTCCCGGCGGTCTGCCGGCTCAAAGCACGCTCGCACATCATGTCGATCGCCTTCTGGGCGAGCCCGATGGTGCGCATGGCGTGATGGATACGGCCGCCACCTAGCCGGGTTTGGGCGATCACGAAGGCCTGTCCCTCTCCGCCGAGAAGCGCATCCTCGGGGACCCGCACATCCTCGTAATGGATCAAAGCGTGGAAGCCCTCGTTCAGCCGCTCGCCGTAAAGACCGACGTTGCGAACCAGGTTGATCCCGGGAGTGTCGGCCGGCACCAGGAACATGGACATGCCCTTGTACGGGCTCACGTCCGGGTTGGTGACGGCCATAACGATGAGGAACGAAGACGTCTTGGCGTTGGACGAGAAGTACTTCCACCCGTTGATCACCCACTCATCCCCGTCTTTTACCGCTCGGGTTTGAAATTGGGTCGGGTCGGCACCGCCTTGCGGCTCGGTCATCGAGTA
>CAZCCS010000057.1:0-12584 GCA_964497005.1 uncultured Acidimicrobiaceae bacterium
TCGACGAGGTCGCTCCGGGCTGAAGGGCACGGCTGAGCGGGTCGGGCTGAGCGGGCCGGGCTGAGCAGGCCGGGCTGGGCCACTGAAAACCGGATTGTCGGTGGTAGTAGGGTGGTTCTCGAACCGCGACGTTCCGGTAGTGGGGAGGGTCCGACAATGGACGTTGATGATCTGATCATGGTGAGCGTGGACGACCACGTGGTCGAGCCACCGAACGTCTTCGAGGGACGGCTTCCTGACAAGTACAAGGACCTGGCCCCCCGTTTCATCACCCGTGACGACGGCACCAACGCGTGGGAGTACGAGGGCAACACCATGTCCAACGTCGCCCTGAACGCGGTCGCCGGACGTCCGCCGGAGGAGTACGGGATCGAACCAACGTCGTTCGACGAGATAAGGCCCGGCACCTACGACATCCACGAGCGGATCAAGGACATGAACGCCAATGGCGTGCTCGGTTCACTCTGCTTCCCGTCGTTCCCCGGCTTCTGCGGCCAGCTCTTCGCCAGGACGGCTGACAAAGACGTCGCCCTCGCGATGCTCCAGGCCTACAACGACTGGCACCTCGACGAGTGGTGCGGCACCTACCCCGGCCGGTTCATCCCCTGCGTTCTCCCGGCGATCTGGGATCCCGAGATCATGGCCGCCGAGGTTCGCCGAACCGCAGCCAAAGGCGCCCTCTCCGTCACCTTCTCGGAAAACCCGTCGAAGCTCGGGTGGCCCAGCTTCCATACCGACCATTGGGATCCGTTCTGGACCGCCTGCAGCGAGGAAGGGATCGTGGTGTGCCTTCACATCGGGTCTTCCTCCGAGCTGGTGATCACCGCGCCCGACGCGCCGATGGACGTTCTGATCACCCTCACCCCGATCAACATCGTCCAGGCAGCCGCCGACCTCATCTGGTCGCCGGTGCTGCGCAAGTTCCCGGACCTGAAGATCGCCCTCTCCGAAGGCGGCATCGGCTGGATCCCGTATGTCCTCGAGCGGGTTGACTACAACTACCAGCGCCACCACCACTGGACCGGCCAGGACTTCGGCGACAAGCTGCCGAGCGAGGTCTTCAACGAGCACATGATCACCTGCTTCATCGACGACCACTTCGGTGTCGCCAGCCGCAAGTTCCTCGACATGGACAAGGTGTGCTGGGAGTGCGACTACCCGCACTCCGACTCCACCTGGCCCACCGCCCCTGAGACATTCATGAAACAGATGGACGGAGTCGACCGAAACGACATCGACCGGATCAGCCATCTCAACGCCATCCGGAACTTCGGCTACGACCCCTTCTCGGTGATGCCGAGGGAGGAGTGCACCGTCGGAGCCCTGCGCCGAAAGGCCGCGGGCCACGACGTCTCGATCAAGGCCAAAGGCAAGCGAGGAGGTGGCGCGACCCTCGCGTCGCAGCTGAACGCAAAACGATGACAGACAGCTACCGGTACATCACTTACGAAACCTTCGACGACGGCACCATCGCCCGGATACTCCTCAACCGCCCGAAGACGCGCAACGCCCAGAACCGCGGAATGCTCGTCGAAGTGGACGAGGCCTTCCGTACCGCCGAGGCAGACGACAACGTCCGAGTGGTGATCCTCGGCGGGGTAGGCCCTCTCTTCTCGTCGGGCCACGACATGGGCTCCTCCGAGTCGAGGGAGGAGATGGCGCCCGGTCCGGATCAGCACCGGACCGCTGTCATCGACGGTGGTACCCGCCAGGGAGCCGAGAAACTCATGCTCCAGGAGTGGCACTACTTCTTCGACAACACGCGCCGCTGGCGGAATCTTCGCAAGATCACCGTGGCCCAGGTGCAGGGGACCGTTTTCGCGGCGGGGCTGATGCTGATGTGGGCGTGCGACCTGATCTGCGCAGCGGACGATGCCAGCTTCGCGGACGTCGTCGGGACACGCCTCGGGATGTGCGGCGTCGAATACTTCGCCCACCCGTGGGAGTTCGGCCCGCGTCGTGCCAAGGAGCTGCTTCTGACCGGCGACTCACTCGACGTCGACGAGGCCTACCGGATCGGAATGGTGTCCAAGGTGTTTCCTCGCGCGGAGCTGGAGGACAAGACCCTCGACTTCGCCCGCAGGATCGCCAGGACGCCGACCATGGCCGCGTTGCTCATCAAAGAAGCGGTCAACCAGAGCGTCGACAACATGGGCTTCTACAACGCCCTCAACGCCTGCTTCACGTTGCATGAGCTGAACCACAGCCACTGGGCCCAGATCCACGAGTCGAAGTACCCGGTGGCTGAGCCGGCGGACGGGATCCCTGACTGGAGAAACGCTCCCCCCGTGCTGCCCGCCCTGAAAGACCAGCCCGAGGCGCCGGCGCCGGCGAGGTGAGCCGGTGAACACGTCGCCCTCGGCGGGTGGCCTTGGGCGACGCCCGAAAGGCGTGTTCGACGTACTCGAAGCTCCCCTGGCGTTCGCGCCGGAGCACCCCGCCGTGGTTACAAGGCAAGGCACCCTCAGCTACTCGTCTTTCGACGATCTGGCCGACCGCGCCGCCGGCGCCCTGTACGAACTCGGAGTCCGCCCGGGCGATCGGGTTGCCGCCTCGTTGCCAAACGACCTCGACATCGTTGGCGCGTTCCACGGCGCCATGCGGCTCGGCGCGGTGTGGGTCGGAATCAACCGGGTCCTGGCCGCCCCGGAGAAGCTGTACATGCTCGACGATTGCGGAGCCCGTCTGTTCATCACCGAGGCGGTGGGGCCGGCCTATGAAGACGGCGATGAAGCGGCGCCCGATCTGCACGACAAGCTCGAAGGTCGGGTCCAGATCGTCGAAACCGGAGCGTGGCGGCAGGCGGTGGACACCTCTTCGGGACGACCCGACGTGCCCCGCCCTGATCCCGGTGCGCCGGCTGGAATCGCCTACACGAGCGGCACCACCGGTTTCCCCAAAGGCGCAGTCCACTGCCAGGCCGGCCTGCTGATGCCCGGCGCAGCCACTGTTGCCCGGAGGGACTGGGGCCAGGGTCTACGCAAGGGCGACTCTCTCCCGCTCACCATCCTCAACATGATGGCCCTGACGACGCTACTGACCGCACAGGCCGGGGGGACCGCGGTCATCATCGACCAGCCGGACGTGGCGTCGGTCGTCGCGTGGATCCGAGACCATGGGGTCACCGTCTGGAACGGCCCTCCGGCGCAGCTCTACACCATGGTCCACGACGAGTCGGTCCGGCGCGAGGACCTCTCCAGCCTCACCGAAGTCTGGGTCGGCGGGGGCGATTGCCCGGACCGCCTGCGGGAGGCGTTCGAGGAACGTTTCGGTATCCCGGTGACCCGCACTTACGGCCTCACCGAGGCGCCGGCGTTGGTCAGCGTCGACGACCTCACTGGGCCCAGGCCGTTGGGCACCAGCGGTCGCCCGCTCGACCACATCGCCGTGACCTCCCTGGACGGGGAGCTGACATTGGCCCCGACAAGTGAGGGTGACTGGGCGGATCGATACCGTCCGATGCTCGGATACTGGAACCGCCCAGACGCCACCAGCGAGACGCTTGCGGATGGCGTGCTCCACACCGGCGATCTCGGCGTCCTGGACCCGAACGGCCACCTGCGGGTCCTCGGCCGAAAGAGCCAGCTGATCATCCGGGGCGGCGCCAATGTCTACCCGGCCGAAGTCGAACGGGTGCTGTCCGATGCGCCGGGCGTGCAAGCGTGCGCCGTCGTCGGTGTCGCGGACGAGCGGCTCGGCGAACGGGTGGGAGCGGTGATCGAGCCGGTGCCCGGGCACGCGGCGGACCCCGGCGAGATCATCGCTCACTGCCGCGTCGCGCTGGCTTCGTACAAGGTGCCCGAGCGACTGGCTTTCGTCGAGCGCCTGCCCCGCAACCAGATGGGAAAAATACCCCGCGCCGCGGTCGCCGAGATCCTCACCGGTCCGGCGGCCTTCGCGCCCGATGACAGGATGAAACGGTGATTCGCGGAGAAGGTCAAGCACTCATCGCAGGTGTCACCCCTGACGAAGCCTTCGACTTCGTCCTCGACCCTGCGCAGTACACCAAGGCGGACACCAAGATGCGGTGGGTAACCAAACTTGCCGACCTGCCGGATGGAATGATCGCCCGCGAGGACGGGACGTTCATGGGGCGTTTCCCGGGTTCTGTCGTCACCCGCTACAAGTGGGAACGGCCCAATCACATAGACGTGACCCTGGAGCACGGGATGCCCGAGCATCTGCACGCCTGGTTCGAGATCGAGCAGCGCGAGGGGGGAACTTGGATGCGCCACGTCGAGGAAATGAACTTCGGCCACGGCCCGGCGGGTTTGATCTACGACCTGGTAGCCCGCCGCTGGTTCTCCGACGCGGTCACCAAGGAGGTCGACGAGATCAAACGTCTGATGGAGGCCGGCGAGCGCGGCCGGGGCGTCGAGGCTCTGGCGAGATGACCGCCAAAAGACAAGTGGGGAACGTTCTGCCGCTACGCGTACCTCCGTTCCTCGACCCGGACAACACCGCCTTCTGGACGGGCGGAAAGAACGGGCAACTGCTGATCGACCGTTGCGGAGACTGCGGCTGGTGGACCCATCCCGCGGCACCTCGATGCCGGCGCTGCCGCAGCGCCAACGTCAGCCCACAACCGGTGAGCGGGCGCGGGAAGGTCGCCACGTTCACTGTCAACTACAAGGCATGGATCCCCGGATCCGAGCCTTACATCATCGGCCTGGTGGAGCTGGAGGAGCAGCCCGCGTTGTTCGTCACGACCAACCTCGTCGACGTCGACGCGGAGGACATCACTCTGGGAATGGACGTGACCCTGGTGTTCGAAGAGGCGAAAGAGATCTGGTACCCGCTCTTCAGGCCCGCCGCATGAGCAAGCTCATCGGAGAAAGACGCTCATTCATCTCCGGCATCGGGCAGTCCGTCGTCGGACGGCGGCTCGGGCTGTCAGAGATGGAGCTGACCTGCCAGTCGGTGCTCGCTGCAATCGAGGACGCCGGACTGCGCCCCGAGGACATCGACGGGCTGTCCACCTACCCCGGAATGGGTCGGGGTACCTCTTCCGGTGGCTTCGGCGGTCCGGGAGCGACCGAAGTGATCGACGCCCTGAACCTGTCGGTCAACTGGTACAGCGGCAGCATGGAAGGAGCGGCCCAGCTCCAAGCGGTCGTCAACGCGTGCATGGCCATCGCTACCGGCCTCGCCCGCCACGTCGTGGTCTATCGAACCGTGACCGAGTCGACCGCACAAGGTGCCGGCGGGCGTGGAGGCATTGGCTCCTCGGGCATGGGTCGCGGGGTTTCCGGCGCGATGCAGTACCTGATCCCCTTCGGAGCGATGTCAGCAGCAGACTGGCTCGCCAACTCGGCTCGTTACCACTTCGAGCACTTCGGGCTCACGCGCGAGAAGCTCGGCCAGATCGCGCTTAGCAACCGCCGTCATGCAGCACTGAACCCGAAGGCGCTGTTGCGCGACCCGATGACCCTCGACGACTACATGAACGCCCGGATGATCGCAGACCCCCTGTGCTTGTACGACTGTGACCTGCCGTGCGACGGGTCGACAGCGCTGGTGGTGTCCGGGGTCGACACCGCGGGGGACTCCCCGCACGTTCCGGTCCACATCCACGCAGTGGGCACCGCACTCCGGGGGCGTCCCTCCTGGGACCAGTGGGAGGATCTCGCCACCTTCCCCGGCCGCGGCGCCGCCGATCAGCTCTGGGAGCGCGCCGACCTTTCACCCGCGGATGTCGACGTGGCCGAGCTGTACGACGGATTCTCGATGATCACGGTGCTGTGGCTCGAGGCCCTCGGCTTCTGCCCGACCGGCGGGGCCGGCGACTTCCTCGAGGACGGCAAGAGGATCGGCCTCGACGGGGAGCTGCCGCTGAACACCAACGGAGGCCAGCTGTCGGCGGGCCGGCTCCACGGCTTCGGGCTCATACACGAGGCGGTGGTCCAGCTGCGAGGCGACGGTGGGGAGCGGCAGGTGGGTGGGACCCCGGAGGTCGCCGCGGTCGCCAACGGTGCTGGCTTCACCACCGGCTGCATGCTCCTTACCCGGGGCCTGGGCTAGACGGTGCAGGGCGCGCAACAGCTCACCCCCGAGGCGCTGGCCGAGCGATCGAAGCTGATGGACGCCGCCCTCAAGGTGATGCGGCTGAACGGTTTTCAAGGGGCGAGCGTGCAGGACATCCTCGACGAGGCGGCCCTCTCGACCAGGGCCTTCTACCGGCAGTTCCGCTCCAAGGACGACCTGTTGCTGGCCATGTTCCGGACGGCGTCCGCGCGAGACGTTGAGGCTGTCGTCAAGCGCGTTGCCAACGGAGGCACCCCCCTCGAGAAGCTGAGGGCCTGGATCGACGAGATGATGGCGATCGCTTTCGACCGGAGGCGCTTGAGCCGGATAGTGATGTTCAACGTCTCTGCCCGGCAGGCGGTCGGGTTTGACGAGGAGTGCGACTACATGCGCGAGAGGTTCACGACGCCTCTTGTCGAGGTCTTGCGCGCGGGCGTCGACGACGGAACCTTTCCCTCGGCCCGCCCCGAGGACGACGCGACGACCGTCTTCGACCTGCTGTGGAGCGTCGCGGGCCCAGAAGCGCGCCGGAGCAGGCCGATCGAAAAGTCCGAAGCGCGTTCGTACCTGTTTCGCTTCGTCCTCCCCGCCCTCGGCGCATCCAACTGAAAACGGTATTGTCGCGGCTAGTCGCTCGTCCCGCATAACGACCGACAGGGGAGGCCCGATGCCAAGTTTCGAACCAGAGGAGCGGATGCTCGTCGACGGCAAGCTGGTGCACGCCGACAGCGGAGCAACCTTTGAGAACGTGAACCCCGCAACCGAGGAGGTCCTCGGTGTGGTCGCCGACGCGGGACCCGAGGAGATGGACAGGGCTATCGCCGCCGCCAGGCGCGCGTTCGACGAGACGGACTGGTCGACCAACCACAAATTCCGTCAGCACTGCCTGTCGCAACTGCAGTCCGCTCTTGAGGAGGAGCAGGAGCAGCTGCGTTCCGAACTGGTAGCAGAGGTGGGCTGCCCGGTTCTTCTCACCTACGGGCCCCAGCTCGACGCCCCGCTCGCGGAGGCGTTGAAATGGCCAACCGCCTTCATCGACGGATTCCACTGGGAGCGGGATCTGCCGGAAGGCACCGCCTTCGGCACCCGCAGCTGGCGGAAGGTGGTCAAAGAGCCCGTAGGTGTCGTCGCCGCGATCGTCCCATGGAACTATCCGTTCGAGGTGTCGCTCAACAAGCTCGGCCCGTCATTGGCGACCGGCAACACCGTCATCTTGAAGCCGGCCCCGCTCACACCCTGGAACGCCACGCGCATCGGCCGGATAGCCGCCGAGAAGACCGACATCCCGCCCGGCGTCCTCCAGGTGCTTCCAACCTCCGACAACCAGGTTGCGGAACGTCTGGTCGTCGACCCTCGCGTCGACCTGATCTCGTTCACCGGATCCACTGCGGTGGGTAAGCGGATCATGGAGAAGGGCGCGCCGACGCTCAAGCGCTTGTTCCTCGAACTGGGAGGCAAGTCCGCCGACATCGTCCTCGACGATGCCGACATAGCGGCCAAGTGCTCCATGTCCTGGACGGTCTGTGTCCATGGCGGGCAGGGATGCGTGATGCTCACCCGGCTGCTGCTTCCGCGTTCGCGCTACGACGAAGCGGTCGAGATCATGGAGGCCGGGTTCCGGACAGTGCCCTACGGCGACCCCACCGACGCGTCCAACCTGCAGGGCCCCCAGATCAGCGCGGCGCAGCGCGAACGGGTCCTCAACTACATCGAAAGCGCCCGCCAGCAGGGCGCCCGGGTGGTCGTGGGAGGCGGGCGGCCGGAGCACCTTCCGGTCGGTTACTACGTGGAACCCACACTCATCGCGGACGTGGACAACTCGATGACCGTCGCGCAAGAGGAGATCTTCGGACCCGTGCTGGTGGCGATCCCCTACGAGGACGAGGACGACGCCGTACGCATCGCCAACGACAACCAGTACGGTCTCGGCTGCGGTGTCACTTCGGGATCCGAGGAGCGCGCCGTGGCGGTCGCCCGCAGGATCCGCGCCGGCACCGCGTCGGTCAACGGCGGTGTCTGGTACGGGGCGGACTCGCCGTTCGGCGGCTACAAGGCCAGCGGCATCGGACGTCAGAACGGGCTCGAAGGCTTCGAGCAGTACACCGAGACCAAGACCATCGCCGGGCCGCTGCCGCCCGCCAGCTGACCCTCCGCACCGACGATCCCAAGGAGCGACTTGTGAAGCGCATCATGGAAGGCATCCGCGTAGTCGAGGTCGCCGCGTGGACCTACGTGCCGATCGCCGGCGCGGTCCTCGCGGAGTGGGGGGCGGATGTCATAAAGATCGAGCACCCAGAGACGGGGGATCCTCAACGCGGGCTGCTCACGTCGGGTCTGATGCCATCCGGTCCCGGCGGGGTGAACTTCATGATGGAGCTCCCCAACCGGGGAAAGCGCAGCGTGGGCCTGGACCTGAAGCACGAGAAGGGCCGGGAGGTACTGCTCGAGCTCGTCAAGACCGCCGACGTGTTCCTCACCAACTTCCGCCCTCAAGCCCGGAAGAACCTTGGGATCGACGTCGATGATCTGCGGGCGGTGAACCCTCGGCTCATCTACGTGCGAGGCTCGGGGCACGGCCAGCGCGGTCCCGAGTCCGAGCGCGGTGGCTACGACGCGTGCTCCTTCTGGGCCCGGGGTGGCTCGGCCGACATCATCAGCGACCCCGAGGAGTTCCCGCTCATGCAGCCCGGCCCGGCTTACGGGGACGTCATCTCCGGTTTGACCATCGCCGGGGGCATATCCGCTGCCCTGTACCACAGGGAACGCACAGGCGAGGCGCTGGTCGTCGACAACTCTCTCCTCGCCACCGGGATGTGGGCGACGGGGGCGACCGTCTTGATGGCCGGCCTGTTCGGCTTCGGCCGGATGCCGCGCGGCAACCGGGCCAAGGTTCCCAACCCTCTGGTCCTCACCTACAAGACCAAGGACGCCCGTTTTCTGTCACTGGTCATGCTCGAGTCCGACCGATATTGGGCCGATCTGATGATCAAGGTCGACCGGCCCGAGCTTGCCGACGACCCACGTTTCATCGATGCCGCCGCCCGGGCGAAGAACAGCGAGGAGTGCGTCGGTCTGCTCGACGAGATCTTCGCCAGTCGTACGTTCGAGGAGTGGAAGTCGCTGCTGCAGGACGTCGAGGGTGTGTGGGCGCCCGTCCAGACCGCCGCGGAGATCCTCGAAGACCCCCAGGTGGTGGCCAACGGTTACGTGCGTGAGGTAGAGGTCGCCTCCGGTGCCAAGTTCCGGATGGTCGCCTCACCACTTCAATTCGACGAAGAACCTCCGGACCTTCTCCGGGCTCCGGACCATGGCGAGCACACCGAAGAGGTCCTCGGCGAGCTCGGGATGGACATGGAGGCCATCATGGAGCTCAAGATCGCAGGGGCGGTGCTCTAAAACCGGTCAGCAGCCGGTCGGCGCCACCATCACCTGGCCGGCGCTGTTGGTCACCGGCGAGGCGGGCGCGGCAGGCGCGGATCCGCCGCCGGCAGCTACTCCGCACGTCCCTACGTACACGGCGGGAAGCGGGTACAGCTGCTGTGGTCCTGCGGGCGAGCCCTGCGGGTCGGGATCCTCGTAGAACTGGAACCCCGGTTCCGCGTACACGTTGTGCGCCTCCTGCTGGCGCCACTGGTCCATGGTCTGGTTGCCGCACCCCTGCGGACCCTTGGACTCCGATGGGACATCGCCACTGCTGCAGTTGTAGGGGTCCCACTGCTTGCCCTGGTAGTTGTACACGTCCCGGCTCTGCGGTGTTCCGTTCTGGCACGGAACTCCCGGCTGGGCACCGCAGCCCTGGTAGATGACCTGCTGCTGGGTGGTGGCGTCCTGGCAGATCCCGTCGGCGCAGGAGCCCTCGTACGCCCCAGCGAAGGGAATCGGGTCGGAAGCCGTGGGCGTGCTGCTGCCGATCAGGGCCGGGAGGAAGAAGAACCCGACGCCGCCGCCGTCCGACGCGCCGTTGGCCGAACCAGCGGTGCCATTGGACCCGGAGACACCGTCGTGCTCGCCGGCGTCGGTGTTGTCATCCTGACCGAAGTAGAAGCGAAAACCATTTGTCAGCAGAGCGGTCAGCCCCTGCGGATCGGGAGTGCCGGTTTCGGGGGTGATCGAGTTGCGGTTCGTGTTCTGAAGGTCGAAGACGGCCGTTGCACCTGCACCGCTGCCGGTGCCGCAACCGGTGCCGGTCCCGCCGCCGGTGCCGTTGGTGTTGACAGCGGCACAGCCCGAGTGGATGGAGTTCGGCTGACCGGGATACCCCAGGGAGATCGGCGTCGGCGTCCCCGAGTAGCCGTTGGGCAACTGATCGAGACCGAGCTCTGCGTACCTCGTGCTGCCGTCGCCGCTCTCGACGTTCATCGCCACGTTGTGGCAGCCCGGATCTGTCTGCCCGGTCGGAGCGCTGTTGGCGTCATCGGTCACGTGGCAGTCCTGCTGCGACGGGCTGTAGCCGCCGGCGCTGACCGCCCACGCTCCCCCGGCCACGCCAATGCTGCCCGCGGCGAGGGCCAGCACCATCACTGCGGCAGGCGCCTTGAATCCGCGCATCCTCAAAACCTCCCCAGCGGACCCTGATGGGCCACATGTGACATCCATTGAAGCATCTGTATCACGCTGGACAAAAGCCCCAATCCGTCAAGCGGGTGAGAAAGCCCAGACGCCACCCAGATCGCTCAGCGGGTTCACCGTCTGGTTGAGGGGGGTCTGCTCGCACGGCTGGGTGAGAGGGGCCGGCGCCTGGGCGCAGGTCTTGAATTCCAGATCGCTCTCCGAGGTTCCTGTGCCGATGACGACAGAACTGCCCGCGATCGCCGCCCCGGACGACACGGGCGCCCCAAGAGGGAAGGCGAACAGCACCCGGCCCGTCGCGGCGTCAAGGGCACGGAAGAGGCCATCGAGGGCGCCCACGTAGACGACACCGTTGGCAGTGCTTGTCGGCCCGTAGGTGTACCCCTGCACGTCCGACCAGCTGTTGGAGCCGCTCGATCCGGAGAAAGCCTGCATCCCCGGGATCCCCTTCGCGACCGTTCCCCCGTCCTGAAGGGTCGGGTTGCCGGAAGAGTCGTAGGTGATCGGCGTGTTGATCGCTACACCCCCGAAGACGGTCGGGTCGCCGGCGACGTTCCCAACGGCCGTCGTACCGATGAAACCGCCGAGGGCGAATCCGGGCTGGAGGTTGCCGTTGCCGGTTTCGGGTGCTCTCCAGACCAGCGAACCCGTCTGGCGATCCAGAACGACATAGAGGCCGTCCTTGCCCGCTTCGCCGACGACTTGGCGACCGCCGGGCAGGGTGAACAGCTGGGCGGACGAGCCGTAATCATCGTCGCTATCGCTGTACGGGACGTGTCCCTGGTAGCTCCAGATCGGCGTGCCCGTTGTTGCGGAAATCGCCATGATGCTCTCGGCGAAAGGCTGCCACCTCTTGTCGTAGGGGTACTGCGAGCCTTTAGGGCAGTTGGGATCGGAGTTGTCCGACGGGCACGGCTTTGGGGAGTTGTCGGGGCAGTCGGCCGTGCCGAAGTAGAGAGCTGCGCGGCGGGCCGGGTCGCGATTGGAAGGGTCGACACCCAGCGCCGGCGAGGACCACACGTTGCCGCATCCGAAGAGGGCCTTCCCCTGGTACGCCTCCGGATTGAAGTGCCACAACACTTCGCCGGTTTCGGCCCTAAGGGCCCAGACACCCTCACCGACGTACCCGCTGTCCTGGTTGGCGTCGGAGCCGACGAAGACGACCGGCCCGCCAGGAGCGTCTCCCCAAACGACGGGTGACGACTCCACCTCACCGTGGCTGGTGGGGTGCGCGGGGTCGAAGTCCTGTCGCCAGATCACCCGCTGCGCGTCCGGCGTGTTGTTGCTGCTCGCGTCGAGCGCATAGAGCGACCCGCCGGCGCCAACGAACACGACTCGTCGGCGATCTATCTGCGCCACGGCAGCCGTAGAGGTGATGGTCCCGTACGCCCCGGTGTGTTGGTCTGCATTCCCGTCGGTGCGTTTCGGGCCGAGCAGGGTGGTCCACAAGGTGGAACCGGTGGTGAGGTCGAGCGCGTAGAACTTCCCGGACCAGTCGCCGACGTAGACCGCGCCGCCGACGACGGTGGGAGTCGCGGTGACGACGTCGTCGGTGTGTACGTGCCATCGAGGGAGAAGCCCAGTGACGGAAGTTGTGGTCGGGGCTTGCGGGCAACCGCTCGACATCGCCCGCGAAGGATCGTGGCCGTACATAGGCCAATCGCAGGTCGAAGCGACCTCAGGGGGCTGCGAGGCGCTACTCGACAACTGGAGACCCGGCCCGGAAGCGAGCGCGGGTAAGGCAGTCGAGATCCCGGCGACAAAGCCGGCTGCAACAAGCACGCGCCTGGCGCGCATCCCCACGCAGGAAGGTTTGGCGTAAACGGGGGGTGTCCTGCCTGGACGCGGGGAACATTTGTGAAGGGCGCTGGGACGGCCCTCGCGAGGCGAGACAGCCCCGACGAACCGACTCGGGGCATGTGACAAAATTTACGCGAGTTGTATCATCTGTCGTTGTTGTCTAATGTGGTTGGCCTTGAGGTTGTTGTCTA
>CAZCCS010000058.1:0-12553 GCA_964497005.1 uncultured Acidimicrobiaceae bacterium
GATCGCCGACAACAACGTGTACACCAACCTGATGGCCCAGCAGAACATGAACGCGGCCTCGGAAGCGTGCAACCGTATACCGGCTCGGGCGACCGAGCTTGGCGTGACCGATGAGGAGATCGCCTGGTGGCGGGATGCGGCAAGGGACATGTACATCCCCTACGACAAGCGACTTCGGGTTCATCCTCAGGCTGACCGCTTCACCGATCACCAGATGTGGGACTTCGCAGCGATGTCGGCGGACGACTACCCGCTGCTTCTCCACTTCCCGTACTTCGACCTGTACCGGAAGCAGGTCACGAAACAGGCGGATCTCGTCCTCGCCATGCACCTCCGCGGCGACGCGTTCACTGCCAAAGAGAAGTCACGCAACTTCGACTACTACGAGCGGATCACAGTGAGGGACTCGTCGCTGTCGGCGTGTACCCAGGCGGTGATGGCCGCCGAAACCGGCCACCTGGATCTCGCCTACGACTACGTCGTCGAGGCAGCGATGATGGACCTCGAGGATCTCGAGCACAACACCCGGGATGGTTTGCACCTCGCTTCCCTAGCCGGGGCTTGGATCGCGGTGGTGGAAGGGCTCGGTGGCCTGCGCATCGAGGAGAACCGCCTTGTATTCCGGCCTCGCCTCCCGGAATCGTTGCGGGAGATCAACTTCCGGGTCATGTACCGGGGCGCCCGACTATTGGTGACCGTCACCGACGGGACCGCGTGCTACCGACTCCTCGCGGGCGAGAAGCTCTCCTTCTGGCACTACGACGAAGAGCTACAACTCGACGGTGAAGCCAAGCAATGCCGTGCACTGCCTCCGCGGCGCCGGTTGCCTCGGCCGCCCCAGCCGCAAGGCCGGGAACCTTCCCGCGCCCGCACCGGCGGCTAGGCGCATATGGGCGGCTGTGTATCGGCCCGCTCTCCAATCTGCAGATCCGGAGCTGACTCGAGGTCGAGCAGTACGAGCGATCGGCCGTCGCTGATCCGTACTTGTTGCTTGCCCTGCGAGTACCGGAACCGCAGCTCGACCGGGGTGTCGTTGGCGGCCCACGTCTGGATCAACCCGCCGGCGGCGACCGCCCAGGCGGAGTAGGGCAGAGCTGCTCGCAGGGAGATGATCCCTTCGGTGCGGAGGGAGTCGCCCCAGCCGAGGACACCGTCGATGATCACGACGCTCGGAACAAAGGTGGCGAACGCAATACGGCCGCGAAGGATCAGCGGCATCAGCGTGGATGTGGGTTCGGGGTTCATGGTTCCTCCGGGGGTAAGAGGACTTAGCTGCCCTAAGCGTGCGGCGAACCCCGCCTCTTGTCATCGATCTGAGGATGGTTTGGGCTCTAAGCCCTAGGTATGAATCGACGACGGCAACGTCGTCCTCTGCGCCAACCGGCGAAGCGGCGGCAGGTTGGGGGGAGGTTGCTGCCTGGGCGGTAGCTGCCTCAGGAGCTCGCCGGTCGCGGCCGCAACCTGATCCACGGCCTGCTCGATCGCGTCGGCCGTCCTCGGCGTCACGGCCTGGACGCCACTCACCTTGCGGACGTACTGGAGAGCGGCCGCCCGGATTTCCTCGTTCGTTGCGGGTGGCTCGAGTCCCCGGAGGGTGGTGATGTTACGGCACATGGCGCCAAGATAGGGCGCATGCAAACCGACGCGGCAGTCCTTTGGGAGCCGGGAACTGAGTGGAAGATCGAACGGATCGAGCTCGACCCCCCGAGGGAGGGAGAGGTCCTCGTTCGGCTCGCCGCCTCAGGAATGTGTCACTCGGAGGAGCATGTGGTGACTGGTGACGCTCCCATGCCTCTACCGATGGTGGGTGGGCACGAGGGGGCGGGAGTGGTCGAGGAGGTCGGTCCCGGTGTTCGCGACTTGGCGCCCGGCGACCACGTGGTGAGCAGCTTCCTTCCGGCTTGTGGCCGCTGCCCGTCTTGCAGCACCGGGCACCAGAACCTTTGCGATCTCGGGGCCTTCATCGCCGACGGGTGGCAGATCTCGGACGGCACCGCGCGTCATCACCTCGGGGACGTTGACCTCAGGGTCATGTGCATGCTGGGCACCTTTGCCCACCGCACCGTCGGCAGTGAGGCTTCCTTCATCAAGATCGATCCGGACGTGCCGCTCGACCTCGCCGCCCTTCTCGGATGCGGGTTCACCACCGGTTGGGGATCGGCGGTCTACCGAGCAGACGTCCAACCTGGGGAGGACGTCGCCGTCGTCGGGGTGGGCGGTCTCGGGGCGGCAGCGGTACAGGGCGCGCGGCTAGCAGGCGCGAGGCGGATCTTCGCCGTCGAACCGCAAGTCGGGAAATGGGATGCCGCCAGGCGCTTTGGTGCCACTCACACCGTCGGCTCCCTGGAGGACGCCTTTGCGCTCATCCAGGAGGAGACCCAGGGCCGCATGTGCCACAAGCTGATCGCAACCATGGGCGTCGGTCGCGGTGAGCTCGTCGCCTCGCTCATGGCGCTGGTCGCAAAACGAGGACGAGCGGTCATGACGAACGTCCACAACGCTGCGGAAATCGACGTCAAAATGAGCATGATCGACCTGGTCTTCCTGGAGAAGGAGGTCGTCGGCTGCCTCTACGGATCGGCCAACCCCCGGTCGGACATCCCGAGTCTGGCCCAGCTCTACAAGGAGGGACGCATCGATCTCGACGGCATGGTCACCCGGCGATATCCCCTGGACGGGATCAACGAGGGCTACGAGGACATGCGCAGCGGTCGGAACATCCGGGGTGTCCTCGTCTATCCCGTCTGAGTTCCGTCTGGACAACTAGGTGGAGTTCAGGTGCCCGGCGGCCTGAAGGTCGCCTCTCTTCGTCTCGACCGGCCGGCAGATGCGGCAGGGGGTCAGACCCAGGTCTAGCGCGGTAGACACGTCGATCGTGCGCGCCTCGGTTCGCCCCTTCACCAACCTGCAGTCCGGTCGATGGAAAGAGGTGGACCCTGCGACCACCAGGTCACCGACTGGCTCACCAGACGATCGAGGCGTGCCGGGTGCGGCGGCCCCGTTGCCTTCTGCAAGCGTCTCGAGAAGTTGCTCGAAGCGCGCCGACAGCCGTGCCTCCGACTCGCGGTACGCGTTGGCGATGACCATGGCCGCGCCGAGCACGATGATGCCGAGACCCAGGAAGCCACCCGAAAGGATCCAGGGAAGCTGTGCTTGCACAACGGGCACGTGGTTGACCTCGCCTCCCGAGCCGGCCGCGCCGTTCCAGCCGATCCCGATGACCACCAGGCCCACTGCGATGACGATCAGCCCGAGCCGGCTGCCTCCCCGGCCGACGACCCGACTGGCTGCGGCGCGGATACCAATTTGATCGGACCTGGTTTGGTCGGGACCGCGGCCCGTGCTGGGGGTGTCGCCACCTGGCCGGGTGTTCTCGGTATTGCTCATCTGGCTCCCTTCGTAACGGGACGCTCGGTGCTGGCGGATTCCGCCACGTCGCCGAGGTAGATCTCCTCCAGGTGGGACTCGTCGGCGAGGCGTTCAGGGAGTCCGTCGAAGGTCAAAGTTCCCTTCTCCATCACCAGCGCCCGGTCGGCGTACTCAAGAGCACCGACGTTCTGCTCGACGAGCAAAACGGTGGTGCCGTCGCGATTGATCTGCCCGACCACTTGAAAAACCGTCTCGGCCATCAACGGTGACAGACCAAGAGACGCTTCGTCGACCAGCAGGAGCCTGGGTCGGGCCATCAGGGCCCTACCAATGGCCAGCATCTGCTGCTCGCCGCCTGAGAGTGTCCCCGCAAGCTGTCCTGCCCTCTCCTCGAGCCGGGGGAAGTAGGTGAAAACCCGGTCCATCGTCTCCGGCATTCGATCTCGGGATGTCCACGCGCCAAGCTCGAGGTTGTCCCGGACGGATAGGCCGGAGAAAACGTGGCGCCCCTCCATCGAAAGCGATATCCCCGCCCGGACCATCTCGTCAGTGCTCAACCGGCTGACAGGCCGTCCGTCGAAGCGGATCTCACCCGACCACGCGCGAAGGAGACCGGCGATCGTGTTGACCGTGGTCGTCTTGCCCGCGCCGTTTAGGCCGAGCAGGACGGCGGTGGTGCCCTCCTCTATGGAGAAGCTGATGCCGTGAAGCACCGGCAGGGCCCCGTACCCGACACGGAGGTCTTCGACCTCGAGCAGGCTCACGCGTCAGCCTTTGACGGCAGCGGAAGCTCGCGGGTCTCATCGTCTTCGTCCCCTTTGGCCTGCAGGCTCCTCGCCGACCCGCCAAGGTACGCCTCCACGACCTTGGGGTGGCGCTGGATGTCGCGTGGCTCTCCCTGGGCGAGGAGGCTTCCGAAGTTCAACACGTAGACGTAGTCACAGACCGAGCTCACCAGCGGCACGTGATGTTCGATCAAAAGCATGGTGAGCCCGACCTGCTCGCGGAGCTCGAGCAATCGACGACCGAGATCGGCCGACTCCTCAGGTCCCATGCCGCTGGAAGGCTCGTCGAGCAGGAGAATGTCGGGGTCGGTGGCCAGGGCGCAGCCGAGTTCAAGCAGCTTTAGCTGACCGTAGGGGAGACTGGACACAATCGAGTCGCGGATCTCGAGGAGGCCCAGGAATTCGAGCAAAGCTTCTGCTCTGAACGTCAGCGCGCGTTCGCCGTCGACGGCTTGCGGGGTCCCGAGGATTCCCGACAGGGCGGAGTAGCCGGCGTGGATGTGCTGCGCCGCCTTGAGGTTGTCGAGAGCCGAGACGCTTTTGATCATGCCGACGTTCTGGAACGTTCGGCCGAACCCGAGGGCTACCCGCCGGTGAGGGCTTAGCCCGGTGATGTCCCGCCCCCGGTGATAGACCCTCCCCGTATCGGGACGGTAGAAGCCGGTTATGCAGTTGAACGCGGTTGTCTTGCCGGCGCCGTTAGGGCCGATGAGCCCCACGATCTCCCACTCGTCGACGCTCATCGATAGCGAATCGAGGGCTTGGAGCCCGCCGAACCTGATGCAGAGGTCCCTCACCTCAAGGACGGGCATTCACAACCTCTCGCCCCGGGGCGGACGAACGGCGGCTGAACCGAAGCTCCCCTCCCGACATCCAGCGGACGATTGGGTCGATCTGCTGGGCGAGTCCTCCCGGGTTGAGCGCAAACGTGATCAGCAGGAGCACCGCGCTGATGAGGTCCGGGCCGAACTGGAGGATGTTGTTGGACAGACTCGTCGGGAAGAGCTGGGCGAAGTCCTTGAAGAGGAAAAAGTTGGCGAGCACGGTGTGCAGCACGGCGAACAGGACCGATCCCACCGCGACGCCGGCTCTCGACCCGGCTCCTCCGACGACCGTCATCAACACGAATGTCAGGGCCAGAAGGAATGAAAAATCGTTGCCGTTGAACTGCTGGGTCGGGAACGCGAACAGGCCCCCGGCCACGCCCGCGAAGCAACCCGAGATGACGAACGCCAGAAGCTTGTACCCCGTGACGTTCACCCCGAACGCCGCCGCGACCCTCTCGTCCTCCTTGATCGCCAAGAAACCCCGGCCGACCTTCGAGGCGACCAGACGGGTATCCAGGTACAGGACCACCGCGCAAGCGGCGACGCAGACGAAGTAGTAACGGTCGTTCGCAGAGAGCAACGCCGGCCGGTTGGCCGCTTCTCCAGCGCCTCCTCCGGTCAGAGCGGGTACCTCGAAAAGCGAACCCTGCAGGGTTATCCCAACGACCAGAGTGACGAGGGCCAGATAGAGCCCGCGGATGCGTAGGGCCGCGAAGCCAATTAGCAGTGCGAAAGCAGCGGCCACTGCCCCGGCGATGACGAGCGAGATCACGAAGGGAGTTCCGTGCTTCGTCGACGTGTAGGCGGCGAACAACGCGCCGGCGCCCATCAGGCCCTGATGGCCGAGCGAAAGCTGGCCGGTGTAGCCGAGGATGACGTTGAGCGAAAGGCCGACAAGCACGTATACCGCCGCGGTCGTTGCGTACGCAGCGGTGTTGGGCCCGACCAGGCCTGCAGCCAGGATCCCGGCGCCGAGCGCCACCCACGCGAGCGCTCGTGGCGCTACCGCGGCCGCGGTCGGACCGAGGGCTGAAGACGGCGGCGCCGCGACCCGGACGGCCATCAGACTCCCCTGCCAAGGAGGCCGGTGGGCCTGGCGACGAGCACGATCAGGAGGATCGATGCGAGCACCACCTGCTCCGCTCCCGGCACCGAGGCCGGGACGTACTTCTGGGCGAAGTCGCCGATGATCCCGACCACCATCCCGCCGGCGAACGCTCCCGGCAGGCTGGTCATGCCTCCTATTACCGCAGCGATGAAGCCGAAGACCAATGGGCCAATCTCGCCGATGCCGGTCATGAACCCGGGCGGGATCGCACCCTTGTAAGGGGCGTACAGCACACCGGCCACACCTCCGACCAGGCCGGCGACCGCCCACGTGAGCGCAGAAACCCGCCCGACGTTGATCCCCACCGTCCGAGCAGCGGACACGTCCTGGCTGACCGCGAGCACGCTCTTGCCCCACCTGCTCCGGAAGAACCACACGCCGAGGGCGGCGATGACCACAAGACCGATCAACAGGTCGATGTCCGTGAAGCCGTATGTGAAGGCGTTGGGGCTGCCTGCCTTGCCGAACAGGGCGAAGTGATGACTTCCACCCAGTGGAGGGAAGACGTGCAGATTCTCGCTCCCGAGGATCACTGCTTCCAAGCTGATCAGCAGCAACGCCACGCCGGCGGTGGCCACCAGCAATACCGCCCGGGAAGCGTTGAAAAGCGGTCTGATCACGAGGCGCTCGGTCACCAGGCCCGTCACCGCGCCGGCTGCTATACCGAAAAGGAGCGCCAGGCCGTAGGGCACCTTGGGGAAAGGGCCGAGACCTTTGATGAAAGCAAGCGCGATGAACGCACCCACGGAACCGAACTCAGCCTGGGCGAAGTTGAATATCCGGTTCGACTTGTAGATGAGCACCAGGCCGCATGCGATCAGCCCGTAGACGCAGCCGTCGCGGATTCCCGCGACCAGCGGTATGCCAACCGAGGTCCCCAGCGAGGCGATCATCGTCTTCCCTAGAGTCTTCCGGCCGTGACGTACTGGTTCTGGCTGCAGCTGATCTGCAGCTCCCACATCCCGGTTCCGCCGAAGTGCCCCTGACCGGCAGCCATGTTCACGCTGGGAAGCACGGTGAGTTGCTGGCCGTAGTTGGCCCCAAACCTGGCCATCGCTGCGTTCAGGTTGTCCCGGGTGAGGTTGGCGAAGCTCCCCACCGAAAGCATGGCGTTGTACACCACCTGCGAGACCCCGTAGATGAGCAACTCGACGTCGCGTTCGGCTGCCGGCGTGTCCGGGGGCGGGTTGCTCTCGCTGGTGAAGTCCGAGGGCTGCCGGTCTAGGCCCATGAAGGGCGACAGGAATGCGGCCTTGATGCTGGGCTGCTCGCCGCAAACCGGGGTGGCGACCAGATCCTCGCCGTTGGTGATTCCCGGACCGACCCAGTCCGGAGTGAACAGACTGGCAGAAGCGTCGCGCACCATGGCGATCCAGAAGTTGGGGTCCACGTCGAGGTAGACGACCTTGGCACCGCAGGAAGCCGCCTGGCTCGTGGTGCTGCTCACGTCGGAGTCGCTGTAGTTCTTGGGAGGCCGCACCTCGCAATACGCGATGCCCTTGCTCTTCAGGATCTGCTCCATCGCCTGGGTGGTGTCGTTGAAGTTGGGCGTGTTCTCGGTGACGATCGCCCACTTGGCCTTGGCGTCGGCGCCGTAAAGCTGATTGGTCATCGTGAACACGTTCGACGACTGGGCCGCGTAGGTCTGGCTGATGGCGAAGTAATAGGGCAGACCGTTCAGGCCGTTGGACGTGACACCCGCGGAGAAATAGGGCGTGTGGGTGCTGGCCAGCACCGGGTCCGTGGCGCACGCCTGGATCTGGTCGGTGCCGGCTCCCCCGATGACAAGCAGATCCTGCCGGGACATGGACTCGCACACCTGTCGCGCCACCGACGGGTTGTACTGGTCGTCGGCGAAGTTCATGACCACCTGGTGGCCGAACACGGTGTGGTTTTCCCAAAAGAGCTTGGCACCGGTCGCGAAAGCCTGAAGAGGTATCGGCGCGGCGCCGGTCTGCGGCGCATGAATGCCCAAGTAGATGACCCCGCCGCGTATGCCGATCGTCTCGAACGCAGCCTGCGCTGACGGCGCGCCCCCCGCGGCGCCACCTCCGCCCCCACTCCCGCCGGACCCCGATCCTCCGGTGACGCCGGCCGAACCCGAAGCTCCCGATCCCGAGCCGGCACCACCCGTTGCCCCGCCGGCACCAGTAGCCGTTCCGCCACCCGACGATGCAGCTCCCGCCCCGGACCCTCCCGACCCGGATCCTGACGAACCACCTGTCGGACCGATGGACAGCGCGCCGGAACCTCCGCCGGCCGTCAACGACCGGCTCAGGTCCTTCGCCGAGCCCGAGGCCAGGCCGCAGGAACTGCACACGAGGCTGGCGACTCCGACCGCGGCGTACAGCCGGCGCCGATTCCTCCTGTCCCAGGCCCGCCGGCTAAGCAAGTCCCTCATTCCCAGACCTCCTCACTTCGAAGTTCCCGCCGGCCGTTGGTCGGCCGTCGTCGTCTCGCATGGCCAGACGGGACAACATCCGACCGACTCCGCGCTCGCCACCGGTAGATTCGGATTCGGGCGAACGGCGCAGCTCGACCATGCAGGCAGCGATCAACAGGGCGAGCAGAGCGCCCACAACCCAAAAGCCGGGCGGCGGAACGCTGCTCGCGCCCTGGGACCGCGCAACCGTGGGGCTGATCCGGGCCGGCTGGCTGATGGGGGCAACCGACGGCGCTTGGGGGAGCGCTGCGGTCACAGGCGCGCTCGCCGGCTCCGAAGTCACCGGAAGGCCTGACGGCGTAGCTCCAACGGACGGCACCGAGGGCGTCGACAACGATCCCGTATCCGTCGTGCCGGCCGCGGTCGGGGTGACCCCGCCAGACCCGCCCAGGCCACTGCCCGAGGCCGGCGGGACGTATTCGACCGTCGCCTGAAGATTGTTGATCGCAGACGACGGCCCGAACGCGACCTGGTAGGCGCTCGACGTGTTGGACGGGTCATCGGTGATCGCGACACCCAGGTTCTGCCCGCTCGACACCCACTCGCCGGCAATGGAAGCAACGTCGACGGTGTAGGTCTTCCCCCCGTCGCTGCTGGTCACTTTGGCGGCGCTCGAGTCGCAGTGATCGCTCGGCTTCTGGCTGAACGGCTGCGGACCCGGTGCGCCCGACCAGGATTGCTGCGGGGCGCAAGCGACGATCGGCGGCACCGTGCCGGCGGGCACCAAGTTCTGTGCGGACGGGTCCACCGGAGGGGTGACCTTGAACGAAGTGATGGTCGAGCCGGCGGGGATCGCGCTCACATCGAATTCCAGGTAGGTCTCCGCGGCGGCCTGGCCCTGCTGTTCCGGGCCTCCGACAGCCAGATCGCCCGAAGGGACCGTGGGATCGGGGATGGTCTGCGGCGCAGCGCCGGTGGACGGGACTCCGGAAACCTCGCCCTGCCAGTACCAGGTCGATTGGGTCAGCGAGACCTGCGGTGCCGTCTGGGATTGGGCCCCGGTTGACAAGACCGTCAGCGGCACGGCGCAAGCGAGGCTGAGCCCAACCGTTCCTGCCAGGATCGTCTTCGCCTTCAGCAAGCTACGGCCTCTCAACTGCGGTCACTCAAGCCGGGGAAGTTTATAGGGGTTTGCCGGATTTGTCCCATCAGGGACGCGTCTCGGACTGGATCGCCATACTCGTGCGATGAGCGAAGCGGCTTTCGGGGGGACCATCGGGCGTACCTGGCGTGAATCGGAGCCGTGGTGGCCACCCGAGCCGGAAGCCCCCGAAGGCGCTCCCAACGTCGTGATGGTCGTGCTGGACGACGTCGGCTTCGCTCAGCTGGGTTGCTACGGGTCGGACATCGAGACCCCTGTCCTCGATTCGCTGGCAGCGAACGGTGTGCGGTTGTCCAGCTTCCACACCACCTCGTTGTGTTCGCCGACGCGGGCCTGCCTGCTCACAGGCCGCAACCACCACTCGAACGGGATGGGCCGGATATCAGAGCTCTCGACCGGCTTTCCCGGCTACTGGGGGCGAGTACCGCGCGCGAACGGATTGTTGTCGGAGATCCTGGCCGAGGTCGGTTATGTCCCCGTCGCCGTCGGGAAGTGGCATCTCACCCCGGACAGGGAGACCCACCAGGCGGCGCCCCGGGACACCTGGCCATGCGGTCGGGGATTCCAACGGTGGTACGGCTTTCACGGCGGGGAAACTCACCAGTTCGTCCCTTCGCTCTTTCAGGACAACCACGCCGTCCGCCCGCCGTCCTCACCCGCTGAGGGCTACCACCTGACGGAGGACCTCGCCGATCGCGCGATCCGCTACCTGGGAGAGATCCGCTCCGCCGCGCCCGACGCACCCTTTTTCCTCTACTTCGCGACCGGCGCATGCCACTCGCCCCATCACGCCCCGAGGCCCTGGATCGACCGCTATGCCGGCGCCTTCGACGCGGGATGGGACGAGTGGCGTCAGTTGACCTTCCGCCGGCAGATCGATCTCGGTTTGTTCGATCAGGGTGTCCGGATGTCCGGCAGGCCGCCGTGGGTGCCGGCGTGGGACACCCTCGGCCCGGACGACCGGAAGGTCGCCGCCCGATTCATGGAGTGCTTCGCCGGTTTCCTGTCCCACGCCGACGCGCAGATCGGGCGGGTGCTCGACTTCGTCAAGGCCATCGGCGAGTGGGACAACACCGTGGTGATAGTGGTGTCGGACAACGGTGCGAGCGCCGAGGGCGGCCAGCTCGGTTCGATCAACGACGTCCGCACGTGGAACGCAGCGCCGGCCGGTCCCGAGGAACTCCGCGCCCGCATCGACGAGCTCGGCGGCCCGAGCGCGCACAACAACTACCCGTGGGGCTGGACGATGGCCGGCAACACACCCTTCAGGCGTTGGAAGCGCGAGGTACACCAAGGCGGGATCGCCGACCCGTGCATCGTTTCGTGGGCGGCGCGTCTCGGCGTCGATGGCCGAGTGCGCCGGCAGTTCGCGCACGCCATCGACATCGTCCCTACGGTCTTGGATCTTGTCGGTGTCGACCCCCCGCGAGAAATCGCAGGTGTCGAGCAGGCGCCTATCGAGGGAGTGAGCCTCGTTCCGATCCTCGAGGATCCCTCCGCCGGCGAGGTCCACCCAACTCAGTACTTCGAGATGCTGGGCAGCCGTGGCATCTACCACCGCGGGTGGAAGGCGGTGACGTTCCACCCGTTCGTCGACCTGTACGGGGAGGGCCGAGACCCCGACGCCTCTTTCGACGAAGACCAGTGGGAGCTGTACGACGTGACCAACGATCCCGCGGAGACGCGGGATCTCGCGCAGGACGAACCAGACCGCCTCGCAGCTATGGTCGATCTTTGGTGGACCGAGGCCGAGAGGTACAAGGTCCTGCCTCTGGACAACCGGCTTCTGGACGCGCTCGTCGATCCGCGCCACCAGCCGCCCGAGCGCCGGCGCCAAGTCGTTTGGCCTGGCGGCGCGATCGTCCCAGAACTGCAGGTCATAAGCATGCGGAACCGGGCCCACACGATCACGGCGGAGGTGACGGTTCCTAATGGCGGTGCCGACGGAGTCCTTCTGGCGATGGGGACCGCCCTCGGTGGCTGGAGCTTTCATGTCCTCGGCGGCAGGCTGCGCTATGTCAACAACTTCTTGGGCGCCGAGCGCCATGTGATCGAGTCGAAGGAAGAGCTGGCCGAGGGGCGGCACGTGCTGTGTTTCGACTTCGAGCCCGACGAGACCGGTTCGTTCCACCGGTCCGGCCGCGGGCGGCTCGTCGTTGACGGCGTCAAGGCCGGCGAAGGCTTCATCGAGCGGACCGCGTTCTCGCGCTACAACATCACCGGCGGCGGATTGACCTGCGGCTGGGAGCAAGGTCCGGCAGTCGGCGAAGGCTACGTTGCGCCGTTCCCGTACTCCGGGGAGCTACACAGGGCCGAGATAGTCGTTGACGGCGAGGTGCAACGCGACCCTCAAGCCGAGTTCGAGTCGATTATGTCGGAGCAGTGAGGCCGGCGGTCACACACCCGGCGGCGCACCGAGAACCCGGTCGAGATAGTCGTTGGTGAAGACCCCTCCCGGGTCCAGCGAGTCGCGCAAGGCGACGAACTCATCGAAGCGCGGATAGCGCCGGCTCAGGACTTCGGCATCCATGTCGTGGAGCTTCCCCCAGTGGGGACGCGGCTCGTACACGTCGAGGGCGTCAGCGACCAGACCGAAGTAGTCGCTGCAGTCCACGCCCGCAGGGAGGTGGAAAGCGAGGTACGCCGACGCGCGCTGTGAAGCTGTCGAAAGGGGGATGTCGTCTGCGGCCGCGACCCTGAACTCGACGGGGAACGAGATGTCCATCCCGCTCGACTCGACCGCCTTGACAACGTCCTGGATAGCCTCGACCGCGTTGGCTCGCGGTATCGCCAACTCCATCTCGCAGAAGCGAACCCGGCGCGGCGAGGTGAACACCTTGTAGGACAGGTCGGTGAACACCCTCGACCCCAGCGCCTTGGACGCCACCCGGTTCAAAGGTCGGATCAGGGAACTGCGGC
>CAZCCS010000059.1:0-3545 GCA_964497005.1 uncultured Acidimicrobiaceae bacterium
GACATCCCGATCGCTCTTGGAGCACAGAACTGCTACTGGGAGACGAGCGGGGCGTTCACCGGCGGGGTGAGCCCGACGATGCTGGCCAAGCTGAACGTCCGCTACGTCATCGTGGGCCATTCCGAACGGCGCCAGCTCTTCGGCGAGACAGACGAGGCCGTGAACAAGAAGGTGAAGGCGGTCCTGTCGGCCGGGATGACGCCAATCATGTGCATCGGCGAGACGATCGAGGAACGGGAAGCGGGACGGACCGAGGCGAAGGTGCTCGGCCAGCTGCAGGCGGGACTGGCCGGTGTCAACGCCGAAGCGGTTGCCTCGATGGTGGTTGCCTACGAGCCCATCTGGGCAATTGGCACCGGCCTCACGGCAACCCCTGGCGATGCTCAGGCGGTCTGCACCGCCATCAGGGCGGCGCTGCGTGCCGAGCACGGAACCGCCACCTCCGACGGCACGCGCATCCAGTACGGCGGCTCGGTTAAGGCGACGAATATCGCCGAGCTGATGGCGCAACCGGACATCGACGGGGCTTTGGTGGGCGGTGCCAGTCTGGATCCCGCCGAGTTTGCCCAAATCGTCGGGTTTGACGGCAAGTGAAGCTGTGAACTTGCTGAAACATTCATTGCAGGAATTGCGCGGTGCTAACACAGGCATCTCGCAACCTGGGAGAATCTGCTGCTATGTTGCGTCCGCCTGAAGAGGAACGGGCATAAGTGCAAGAGGAGGAGGCGCTAGCGCCTTGCTGACAGCCGCCATCATCGTCATCCACGTCATCGTGTCTCTCTTTTTGATCGTTATGGTTCTGCTCCATAGCGGCAAGGGAGGCGGGTTGTCGGAGATGTTCGGGGGCGGCCTGGGCCAAGCTGCCGCTGGGTCGACTGTGGCCGAGCGGAATCTTGACAGGGCGACGATTGCCTGCGCCGTCTGCTTCTTCTTCACCACCATCATCCTCGCCATACGCCTTCAATAGATGGTGATGACGGGGGAGAGGCGGTATCAGGTGGACCGACAAGGGAAACCGGAGCGCAAGCGAAGGTCGAGAGACGAGGAGGGTCTCGAGAGTGCAACCTTTGAAGCGAAGGACCTTGCAGCTTGGCGCCGGGGTGTTATCCCTGGCGTTGATAGCTGCGGCCTGCGGTAGTTCAGGCAGCAAAAGCACCGGGGGAACGACCGGCGGATCGAGCGGGGCAACCGGCTCGACCTCGGGCTGCAACACCGGCGTGACCGGCGTTCAGCTCTACGCCGACAACAACTCGGGGACGCCGGTTAAGGGCGGCAAGCTGACCGTGCTCGGCGTCGGCGATGTCGACGAGAACCTGGATATCAACCAGGGCTATTACACGCTCGACTACTTGGCCTACATGCTGTACAACCGCAGCCTGTATACGTTCCCGAGCGTCCACTGCAAGACGTTCAGCATCGTCCCCGACCTAGCCACAGGCGCGCCCGTCGTCAGCAACGGCGGCCTGAAGTACGCGGTTACCATCCGCAAGGGTGCGACGTGGGACACCACCCCACCGCGACAGGTCACCGCGGCGGACGTCATTCTTGGCGTCAAGCGCAGCTGCAACCCGACCAACCCCTTCGGTGGCCAGACTGACTACAGCGACATCCTGACCGGTTATGCCGACTTCTGCACCGGATTCGGCAACGTCTCGACCACCGACGCCGCGGCCCAAAAGGCGTATATCACTAGCCACGACATCGCGGGCGTGACAGTCGATCCGAGCAACAACCTGACGGTCGACTTCACCCTCACCAAGCCGGCCAGCTACTTCTCCGGTGCCTTGGTCCTGCCTCCGTTCAATCCTGCTCCCGTAGAGGTCCTGTCGGCCCTGCCCAACAGCGCCAACGTGTGGCAGTCCGTGATGTCGGACGGTCCCTACAAGATCCAGTCCTACGATCCGGGCAAGACGATCACGTTCGTCCGGAACCCGTCATGGAGCCAGGCGAGCGATCCGGTACGCCACGCCTACGTCGACGAGATCGATGTGTCTGAGACGGGCAACCAACAGGGCATCTATCAGCAGATCCTGACCAACACTCCCCAGGCCGACATGATGTGGGACACCCACGTCCCGCCGACCGCCGTCGGAGGCCTGGTCACCGCCAAGGATCCGCGGCTCAACCTTCAGACCGAAGCGGCCACGAACCCGTACATCATCTTCAACACCATCTCGAAGAACAACAACGGGGCTCTCGCCAATCCGGCCGTAAGGCAGGCCCTCGAGTACGCGCTGAACAGGACTGAGTTCAACCAGAACGCCGGTGGGCCGCAGATTGCCGTTCCGCAGACCCACGTAATCGCCCCAGGAACTGATGGCGCCACGCCGAACTTCGACCTCTACCCGTACGATCCGAACAAGGCGAAGACGATGCTCGCTCAGGCCGGGGTCACCCACCTGACGCTCAAGTACCTCTACCGGCCTTCGAGCATCGCATCGAGCAAGGACTTCCAGACCGTCCAGTCGGACCTGTCCCAGATCGGCGTCACGGTCACCCCGTTGGGCGTTCCCAGCGGCGACTTCTACGGCAAATACCTGAACCCGGGTACCGCTGCCAAGAACAGCGTGTGGGATCTCGCCGAAGCCGGATGGGGACCCGACTGGTACCCGAACGCAGGGAAGACCTGGATGCTCCCGATCCTTGACGGGAACAACCTTCCTCCCAACTCGAGCAACTTCGGGTTCTTCAACGATCCCAAGCTGAACACGATCATCGATCAGGCCCTCGCGGCACCCAGCGACTCGGCTGCTGCCACGCTGTGGCACCAGGCCGACATGGAGGCCATGAGCCAGGCTGCGATCTTCCCGATCGCGGATCCCAACGAGGCCAACCTCCAGGGATCCCAAGTTCACAACTGCGTTTACATCGCCTACGTACAGAACTGCAACCTCGCCAACGTCTGGGTGACGAGTTAGAAAGGAACTGACAGGTCGAGTGGGTCGGCCCGGGCGACCGGGCTGACCCACTCGCCGACAGCAATGCCGCTTGACTGAACGGCAAACCGAGGACCTCCGATGGCCTTACTAGAGATCAAGGACCTTCACGTATCGTTCCCAACGGATGACGGGCTGGTGCAGGCGGTCCGGGGGGTGTCTTTCTCTGTCGAAGAAGGCAAGACGCTCGGAATAGTGGGAGAGTCCGGTTCCGGAAAGAGCGTCTCGACTCAGACCATCATGGGGCTCACACGGGGCGCGCACATCAGTGGGCAGGCGCTGTTCCGGGGTGCGGATCTCCTCAAGATGACCCAGCCCGAACTGCAGCAGGTCCGGGGGGCGCAGATCGGGATGATCTTCCAGGACCCGCTCTCGAGCCTGCACCCGTATTACCGCGTCGGAGCTCAGATCACCGAGATGATCCGGGCCCACGAGAGCATGTCTCGCGACGCGGCGCGCCGGCGGGCGATAGAGCTGCTTCGGCTCGTCGGCATCCCCCAACCCGAGCGCCGCGTCGATGACTTCCCCCATCAGTTCTCCGGGGGCATGAGGCAGCGGGCCATGATCGCCATGGCCATGGCTCTCAACCCGGCTCTTTTGATAGCCGAC
>CAZCCS010000059.1:3555-12402 GCA_964497005.1 uncultured Acidimicrobiaceae bacterium
GCGCAGGATAACCCATTGTTGCCGATGGCCGTCCTGCGCGTGATCGAACGGCTACAGGCCGAATTCGGCACCGCTGTCATCATGATCACCCACGACCTGGGAGTGATCGCCGAAGTCGCTGACGACGTGGTCGTCATGTACGCCGGCGCCATCATGGAATCCGCCCCCCGAGACGTCGTGTTCTACGAGAACCACCATCCATATACCGAAGGGCTCCTCAGGTCGCTACCTGCCTACGGCGGAGCGCGGGAGAGATTGCATCCCATCACGGGCCAACCTCCGAGCCTCATCAACCTTCCCTCCGGGTGCAAGTTCCACCCCCGGTGCCCATATGCATTCGACCGTTGTTACAGGGAAGAGGCACCTCTTGATCCCGTCGGAGGTGACTCGGATCACCGGTCGGCCTGCTGGCTTCCGCACGATCCGGTCGAGCGCGAGGCGCGTCGGCTGGCTCTGCTGTCGGAGAGGGCCGCATCGTGAGCATGGATGGCGACTCCGATGTCCTGGTGCGCGTCAACGACGTCTTCAAGTATTTCCCGGTGCAGTCGGGGGGTCTGCGACGAAGCCGTGACGTCGTGCACGCCGTTGACGGTGTGAGCCTCGAAATCCGAAGGGGAGAGACGCTGGGACTGGTTGGTGAGACGGGGTGCGGCAAATCCACCTTGGCCCGTTGCATCGCCCGCCTGTATCCCCTCACCTCCGGAACCATCCGGTTCGAGGGCCGCGATATCTCTCGTCTAAGGCCGCGTCAGCTCAGACCGGTACGTCGTGAGATGCAGATGGTCTTCCAGGATCCGTATGGGTCCCTGAACCCGAAGCGGCGTGTCGGCTCGATTATCGGGGACCCTTTTTCGATCCATGGGATCGCGGAGGGAACCGAGCGGAAGCGGCGGGTGCAGGAGCTCATGGAGCTGGTCGGGCTGAATCCCGAGCATTACAACCGTTTCCCGGCGGAGTTCTCAGGCGGACAGCGGCAGCGGATCGGCGTCGCCAGGGCTCTGGCGCTGCGGCCGAAGCTGATCATCTGTGACGAGCCGGTCTCGGCGCTCGACGTGTCGGTGCAGGCGCAGATCCTGAACCTGCTCTCCGACCTGCAAGAGACCTTCAACCTGACCTACATCTTCATCTCGCACGACCTCTCGGTCGTCCGGCACGTGAGCGATCGGGTGATGTTGATGTACCTCGGCAGGATCGTCGAATCCGGACCGTCCGAGGAGATATACGGCCACCCGCGCCATCCCTACTCCAACGCTCTGCTTTCGGCCGTCCCGCTTCCCGACCCCAGAGCGCTCGATACGCGAGACCGCATCGTCTTGGCCGGCGACGTCCCCTCGCCGATCAACCCGCCGAGCGGCTGCCGATTCCACCCGCGGTGTCCGAAGGCGCAGCCGCGTTGTGTAACTGATGACCCCGTCTTGTTGCCGCATCTGGGAGACGGGCCGCTACATACGGCGGCCTGTCATTTCCCGGTGGCCGACGGGGAGGACCTCGCCAAAGCGAGACCTGCTCTTGCCGAGGAAAATCGGATAGTCGAACCGGAACCCGTGAGCGCAGACGTCGTGGCAGAATTAGGTGGGTTGGGTGAAAGGGGGGTGCCATGAGCCTCATCCCGACCGAAGCCCAGGTACAGCAGGAGTTCCTCCCGGATGTCGTGGAGGAGGGCGCTGCCAAGATCCAGGGACGCAGCCCCTGGCAGCTGGCGTGGAGACGATTGAGAAAGGATCGCGCCGCGATCATTTCTTTCGCCGTCATAATCGTCATCGTCCTCCTCGCTATCTTCGCCCCGGTAGTCGCAGCGGTCACTGGGCACGGGGTCAACACCCAGTACCGGGCGACCGGGCTCACTCCATCGGGGTCGCCGGTCGCGCCTAACTCGCAGTTCCTCCTCGGCACGGACGACCTTGGGAGAGACATCCTTGTCCGGATCGCTTACGGGGCTCGGATCTCCTTATATGTGGGAGTCGTCGCGACCCTGGCGACGGTCGCGATAGGCGCGATCCTGGGTCTGGCCGCCGGCTTCTTGGGTGGAATCGTCGACACGATCATCGCCCGCCTCGTCGACTTGGTCCTGTCGCTTCCGTACCTGCTTTTCGCAATCTCCCTGGTTGCGAGATTCCACCCGAGCTTGACCATCGTGATCATCGTCATTGCGGTCTTTGGTTGGGCCGCGGTCGCCCGTATCGTGCGAGGGCAGGTCCTGTCGATACGGGAGAAGGAGTACATAGAAGCCGCGAGATCGCTCGGGGCGAGCTCGTGGCGGATCATGTTCGTGGACATTCTTCCGAACGTGTCCGCTCAACTGATCGTCTACGCGACGCTTCTCATACCTGTGAGCATCGTTGCCGAGGCGAGCCTCTCTTACCTCGGTATCGGAGTCCCACCCCCCACTGCTGACTGGGGGCAGATGCTGGCCGAAGCCCAGACCGTGTACCAGCAAGCCTGGTGGTTCCTCGTCTTCCCGGGCTTGGCGCTTCTCATCACCACCTTGGCCTTCAATATTCTCGGCGACGGGGTGCGCGACGCGCTCGACCCACGTCTCGAGAAGCTGTAGCGGCTCGCCATGACCCGCTTCCTGCTGCGCCGGATCGGTCTCGGCATCATCGTGCTTTGGATGGTCACCCTTCTGGTCTTTGCGATCTTCTTCACCGGGTCCGGTCCACAGGACGTCGCCCAGCGCCTGGCCGGTCGCAACGCTTCCCCGCACACCGTTGAGGCGATCACCAAGAGGCTTCATCTGAACGAGCCTCTGATCACCCAGTACTGGGACTTCATCAAGCAACTCGTTTGGCACCACAATCTGGGCTACTCCTACTATCACAGTCAGCCGGTTACGACCGTTATAAAGCAGGCGTTCCCCATAACTCTCTCCCTTGCGCTTGGGGCGGCGGCCATTTGGCTGGTACTGGGGGTGATGACGGGTGTGGTGTCTGCTGTGCGCCGCGGCAGCATTCTCGACCGTGCCTTCACCACGTTGGCCTTGTTCTTCTACTCGTTGCCAACCTTCGTGCTCGGCCTGTTGTTGCTTTACGTCTTCTATTACCAACTGACGATTCACGGCGTTCGAATTTTCCCGGGCCAGGGTTACACCCCTCTGACCCAGGATCCACTCAAGTGGTTCGAGGGTCTCGTTCTACCGTGGTTGACCCTCGCGCTTGTGTCGGCCGCGGTGTACACACGTTTGACACGCGGGTCGCTGCTCGAGGTTCTTGGTGAGGACTACATCCGTACCGCGAGGGCTAAGGGCCTGAGCGAGCGGACGGTCATCTACCGGCATGGGCTCCGCTCGGCGTTGACACCGGTCGCCAGCCAGTTCGGTATCGACCTGGGCACGTTGCTAGGAGGGGCGATCATCACCGAGACGGTCTTCGGTATGCCGGGGCTCGGGTACACGGCGGTCACCTCTATCGAGAACCAGGATCTCCCCGTCATCATCGGCATCGTGATCGTGGCTACCACTGCGGTGGTGGTCGCCAACATCCTCGTCGACATCGTCTACGCGGTCCTCGATCCCAGAGTCCGTCTCCACTAGCTTTGCCCGCCCGCGCCGGACGCTTCGCCGCGGCCGCGGTTATGGCGGTCAGCTGTGCATCCTGCACCAGCTCCCACCAGAACCGCGGCGCTCCGCCTCCTCGGCCCGCGCCGGTGTCCGCGTCGTCCCTGACCACTGAGCTGAGCTTTGCTTTCAACAGCGCCGCGCCCGGAAACTGGAATCCACTGTCGGCGGGAGCCGCAGGCGACGGAGTGACCGCCGTCGCGGACCAGGTATTTCCGTCCGTCTACACCTTCGGACCGTCGTTCAACCCAACGCTGAACAGCACTCTCGTGCAGTCGGTAACCGAGACGGCTCAATCGCCGCAAACCCTCGTGTATCGCATCAACCCGAAGGCGGTCTGGTCGGACGGAGTCCCGATCACGGGAAGCGATTTCGTCTACAACTGGCAGGCCCAGGCCGGAAAAGGCACCGACGTGGGGGGCAAGCCCTTCACGCCGGCAGGTTCGCCCGGCTACGACCTCGTGCAATCGGTGACCACTTCGCCTTCTTCTCCGGACGAGGTGACCGTGGTGTTCTCGAGTCCCTACCCCGACTGGGCCTCCCTGTTCCGCCACCTAATTCCGGCTCACGTCGCCACGAGGATCGGTTTCAACTCCGGCTTCACCGACCCCGTAGCCGACCTGGTCTCGGGAGGACCTTACGTCGTCAACGCTTTTGACCCCTCGGGCTTGCTGAGGCTGGGTCGCAACCCCTCGTATCCCGGACCTCCGGCGTCGACACTGGAGCTGGACTTCCGGTTCCTGCCCGAATGGCAACAGGCCTCTACTGCCCTGGCGGAAGGGCAGATCGGGTGTGCCGAGGCTCCTGCCACCGAGCTCACTCTTTTTCCCCTGAGATCCTCGAAGAACCTGAACGTGATGGTTGCCCCAGGCCCTCAGTACCTCGATCTCGAGTTTCAGCAGAAAGCCGGACCGCTCCAGTCTCAGGCGCTGCGAGCTGCTGTCACCGCGGCAATCTCGCGGCCGACCGTCATCGCCGCGACAGTCGCCGGCGCCGCTCCGGGCGAGTCCGCCGTGGCCAACCGGTTCCTCGTCCCCGGCGAGGCGGGATTCTCGCCGCACGGACCACCGCCTCCCGCTTCGGGCTCGCATCCCGGCTCCGGGGTTCTGTCACTCAGCGCGGACCCATCGGACCCGGTTGCTTCGGCTGCGGCGCAGTCGATATCCCAGCAGCTGAACGCCGCGGGATTCTCCGTCGGCATCACCGGGTTGAATGGCCACTGGGATCTCGCCGTTCGCGACCACACGGTGTCCCCGTTTCCCGGCGATGCCATGCAGACCTACCTGACCGGTAGCTCGTCGAACGTCGATGGAGTGAGCGACCCGAACCTCGACGCCGCGATAAACGCGGCGGCTGACGCACAGGACGGTCAACGACAGACCCTCGTAAACCAAGCCGACCAGGTGGCGTGGGGCAGCTACGCGGATCTGCCCATCGCAGCCATTCCTCAAGCAGTGGTATGTCAGACATACGTGACCGGCGTGGCACCAAACCCGTCCCCGGACGGACCGGCCTACAACGCGGCGAGTTGGGGCATCGCAGCGACCGGCCCGTAATCTCCAGCAATGGTTTCCGAGATCTTCGAACCTTCGGCGTGGCGCGTTGTCGATGGATTCGATTTCACCGATATCACCTACCACCGTGCCGTCGACCAAGGGACAGTCAGGGTCGCCTTCGATCGGCCGGAGGTCAGGAATGCCTTCCGGCCTCACACGGTCGACGAGCTGTACACCGCGCTCGACCATGCTCGCCAGTCGCCGGACGTCGGATGCGTCCTCCTTACCGGTAACGGACCTTCGCCCCGGGATGGCGTGTGGGCTTTCTGCTCGGGAGGGGACCAGAGAATCCGCGGACGTGACGGCTATCAGTACGCCGCTGGAGACGATTCCGCCACAGTTGATCCGGCTAAGACCGGGCGGTTGCACATCCTCGAGGTCCAACGGCTGATCCGGTTCATGCCGAAGATAGTGATCTGCGTGGTCCCGGGCTGGGCGGCCGGCGGTGGTCACAGCCTTCATGTCGTTTGCGACCTGACGATCGCCAGCGCGGAGCACGCCCGTTTCAAGCAAACCGACACCGACGTCGCCAGCTTCGACGGCGGGTTCGGGTCGGCCTATCTCGCCCGCCAGGTGGGGCAGAAGTTCGCCAGGGAGGTCTTCTTTCTCGGTCGTACCTACACCGCCGCCGAGATGCACGCGATGGGAGCAGTCAACGCGGTGGTCCCGCATGCGGACCTGGAGTCGAGCGCGCTCCAGTGGGCCCGGGAGGTGAACGGCAAAAGCCCGACCGCCCAGCGCATGGTGAAGTTCGCTTTCAACCTGATCGACGACGGCCTGGTGGGGCAGCAGATCTTCGCCGGCGAGGCAACCCGCCTGGCGTACGCATCCGACGAGGCAGTCGAGGGGAGAGATTCATTCCTCGAAAAAAGGAAGCCGGACTGGTCTAGGTTTCCCTGGCATTACTAGAGGTAGGAGCTGCACATGCCTCATTTGCGGTTGACAGACGGGCGGGCGGGTCATTACGAGGTATCGGAGCCCGTCGGGGAGGGCGCTTCGATGGCGCTGGTGTTCCATCACGGGCAGCCGGGGGCGGCGTTGTTGTGGGATCCCTTTGTGTCCGAGGCGGGGCGGAACGGATGGCCGATGGTGATGCTGTCGCGGCCGGGATACGCCACCTCCGACCGGTTGCAGGGCCGGCGGATCGCGGACGTGGCCGGCGACGTCGAGGCCGTTCTCGACCATCTGGGTTTCGACCGTTTCGTGACGGCCGGCTGGTCCGGTGGGGGACCGCACGCTTTGGCGTGCGCCGCCCTTTTGGGGTCGCGCTGTGCGGCCGCGGCGACGATCGCAGGAGTGGCTCCTTACGAAGGCGTCGACGACCTTGACTGGACGGCGGGAATGGGGCCTGAGAACGTTGAGGAGTTTCAGGCTCTCATCGCCGGAGACCCGGGTATCGAAGAGAAGGTAGGGGAGCTCATTTCGTCGCTGCGGGACATCCAGCCGTCCCAGCTGGTCGACGCGTTGGGCGGGTTGTTGTCATCGCCGGACAAGCAGGCTCTTGTCGGCGACACAGCTGATTTCGTCGCCGCGTGGCTCAGGTTGGCGGCCTCGACCGGTCCGGCAGGGCACTGGGACGACGGCCAGGCGTTCATCAGGGACTGGGGCTTCGAGCTCGCTGACATCTCCGTGCCCGTCACCGTGTGGAGGGCGGGGGATGACCTGATGGTCCCTCCCTCGCACGGGGAGTGGCTCTCCGCCCACATACCTGGTGCGACGGGGCGGTTCGAGCCGCGAGAGGGGCACATCTCTCTGATGTTCGGCCATTTCGCCGAGATCGTGGACCAGCTCGCCGGCTCAGCCGAGTCCTCATGACCGCGCCGACCGCCGAAAGCCGGCGGGAGGCAGGCAGGGTGGAAGCTTTCAGCGACGGCGTAATGGCGGTGATCATCACGATCACCGCCTTTGAGTTGCAGGCCCCTGTCAGCCATACGTTCCATTCCCTATATCTGCGCCTTTCGCATCTGCTCGTCTACGTCCTCAGCTTCGTGAATATCGGCATCTACTGGAACAACCACCATCACCTGTTCCGAGCCACCGAGCGGGTCAACGGAGCGGTGATGTGGGCCAACCTGCACCTTCTGTTTTGGCTCTCTCTGGTCCCAGTCCTCACCGACTGGGTTGCGAGGGACTACCGCTATCACCTGCCGGCGTCCGTCTACGGCGTCGTTGTGTTAGGCGCGGCGGTCGCATATTCGATCCTGGTGAGGGCCATCGTGCGGTGCAACGGACCCGACTCAGCCGTCGCTCGCGGAATCGGCTCCGACCTCAAGGGCAAACTGTCGATCGGGTTGTATGTCCTGGGTATCGGCATGGCGTGGATTTCACCCTGGATCGCCTACGGCCTGTATGTGACTGTGGCGGTCATATGGTTCGTACCCGACCGCCGCTTGACCCGTGGGCAGGCCTACCCCCAGACCTGACGGGCGGGGCGAACCCCCGATCCGGCCACTATGATCTCTGTTTGCGCCATCCCCGGATGGCAGCCACGTCGGAGTGGCGGAATAGGCAGACGCGCTAGCTTGAGGGGCTAGTGTCCGCAAGGACGTGGGGGTTCAAGTCCCCCCTCCGACACGCTGGTTCTCGTGTCAAGCTCCCGCAGACAGACCTCGCCTAGCGTGACGTTCAGCCTTGGAGCGCCGGCTACGTGGACTTCAGCTAGTCCGGAAAAAGATGTACGGCGCGTCAGCGGGTGAGGACGAATGCGATCCGGTTGTAGCGCGGGTCCTCGTCTCCAGCCAGACGTCCCACCCAGCGCAGCACTTCAGGTGCATCGATGTCGGGTTCGCTGGAGAGCATCGAGTCGATGTCGACCCAGTCTTTGGGACGGTTGAAGACCACTTTGCAGACCATGAGGTGTTCCGCGGCCAGGATGGGGATGGTCTCGCCGCCGAACGGGACGATCTTGCGCGCGGCTCCCGCCGCTTCGTGGAACGGGTCGTAGGCGAAGAAAAGGTCAATGGGAGTCGAGTCCCACATAACGCGGGCCTGCCCGTCTCTGCGCACCAGAGTGGCGACAGATGGATCGTCGGAGGCCGCGCCCAACTGGTGCAGGGGTTCAGCTACATCCGGAAAGCGTTCGGCCGGCACGAACAGATTCACATCGATGTCGATCGTCGCACGGGGCTCGGCGTAGTAGGCGAGCGCCAAAGCGCCCCCAAAGGCGTGCGGGATCTCGGACAAGGCGGCTTCGATCGCGAGCACGCGCTGGGCGAGCGTGAGAGCGCTCACCGAGAGACCAGCCGTGGCGCTTTCAGCACCGGACTGCGGGGACGGGCGGGGACGGCGTCTGCCAACGACAAGACGTCCATCAAGCGACGGGCGTGCTCTTCCAGATCAGTGGGTGGAGGAAGGTCCGAGCTCGGCGGCGCGGCGTCAAGATGCAGCCGTTCGCCTCCCGCTTCAACGATCCGGCGCAGCGTCTCATAGCTCGGATCTCGCCGTCCATGCTCGTAGGCCGAGATGACTGGCTGCGATGTCCCAGCCCTCAGCGCCAGCTCGGCCTGCGACAGCCCCTGGCGACGCCTTACAGCCCTGATGAGCAACGCGGGTTCCACGTCGACAGTATATCGGATTGTCTATGGATGCGTACAAGGGTAATTCGGTCTTGGTCACTGTCGTCGCCAGCGATGGTGGGGCGCCGTAATCGAAGCACCCGGTGTCAGCGTGCGCGGCTGGAGCTGTTCAGCCACCCGACAGGCGAAGCCCGAAGCCGCATGTCGCTAGTGGACCAATCCC
>CAZCCS010000060.1:0-12398 GCA_964497005.1 uncultured Acidimicrobiaceae bacterium
AAGGTCGTGACGGGCGATGAGTGAAGACGCCGGCTCCGCGCTGACCGTTTTCGGAGCTCCATGGTGCCCGCACTGCAAGAGGGTGAAGAAGTTCCTGGCAGGCCACCGGGTGAAGTACGTGAACATCGATGTCGATCAGCATCCCGAGGCGATCGACCGTCTGAAGGAGTTGCAGAAGGGGGGCCAGATCATCCCGACGGTCGTCTACGGCGATGGAACCCACGATGTGAACCCGAGTGACGAGGTTCTGGCTTCGAGGATCGGTTTACCGCTTCAAGCCGAGCGGGCGGCGTACGACCTGGTGATAGTTGGCGGTGGTCCAGCTGGGCTTGCATCTTCCATCTACGCAGCGCGCGAAGGCATAGACGCAATCGTTGTTGACGCGAGCGCGATGGGAGGGCAGGCCGGAGTCAGCGACCTCATAGACAACTACCCCGGTTTTCCGGAAGGCATTTCTGGTGCCGAACTGGCCGACCGGTTCGTGGAGCAGGCTCGCAGGTACGGCGTCGAACTGCTGTCGGCGGTTTCGGTGACCGGCGTTCGACGCGACGATGAAGACCTGGTGACGTCTCTCGCATCGGGTCAGGAGCTGACCTCGCATGCGGTAATCGTTGCCAGCGGGTCGACATATCGCAGGCTTGACGTTCCCGGCGAGGAGGAACTGATCGGCGCGGGCGTGCACTTCTGCGCCACGTGCGACGGTCCGTTCTACAAGGGTTCGAAGGAGGTGGTGGTCATCGGTGGAGGCAACTCAGCGCTCGAAGAAGGGCTTCACCTCTCCGAGTTCGCCGATCACGTGAGAGTGCTCGCCCGGTCCGGAATCTCGGCGGCGCCGGTTCTTCAGGAGCGGGTCAAGTCCGATCCTCAGTTCACGGTGCACACCGGCATGGACATCGTCGAGCTGGAAGGAGAGCGTGGGCGGTTCAAGGCCGTGATCGCGCGCGACCGGGGGTCTGACGAGACGAAGCGGTTCCCAGCTGCTGCGGCGTTCGTGTTCATCGGGCTGAAACCGAACAGCGAGTTCCTCGGGGACGCCGTAGAACGCGACCCGGCTGGCTTCGTGCTCACCAGCGCCACCATGGAGACGTCGATGCCCGGGGTGTTCGCGGCCGGAGATGTGCGTTCTGGCTCGACCAAGCAGCTGGGCTCAGCGGTGGGCGACGGTATCGCTGCTCTTTTAATGACCCGCCGTTATCTCGAATCGCATCACCACAAAGCGCGGTCACTCGTCGACGCCTGACCCCGGCTGACCACAACTCGTTTCGGGCATTTCGCCGCCGACCTCCAGCGCCGGCATCAACGGCGAGATGGACGGCCTGCTCGGATCGATCAACCGCTGCTGAGCGCCACTGCGACCTGGCCGGCAGACGGGTGCGAGGCGGGAGCTTTCTGGTTTGTCCGGTATCCGCCCTGATTTCGGACGTTCCCTGTTAGCCATCGGCTCATTCGGGCGATGTATCTACAGTGGACTGACAAGTTCTGACGGGTCGGGAGTTCGTAAGCGACGTGTATTCGAGCGGGCAACCATTCAGCAGGCCAGGGCCGGCACCCGGTAATGATCCCACCGGCCCTGCGCTCGCTGACGCGCCCGAGTTCGAGCCCGAATGCACGAGCGGCCCGGAACCGTCCGCCGAGGAGATCAGCCCCGGGCTCTTGATGTCGTTCCTTACCGACTTCCGCTCGGCCGAGTACGAGCTGATCCGCATGAAGCGTGCAGCGGAGCTCGAGCAGTCCCGCCGGAAGCCGCGTACGCCGCCGGCGGTCCCCGTCGGGGGGGAGCCCGTTCCGCAGCCCGACTACTCACCTGACTACTCCGGCGTGAGCTATGCGGGCGCCGAAGGCTCCGCGCCGGCCGACCACCACCCCGTCAACGACGCCGACTTTCTGAACGCCGCCTCGCAAGCACAGGACCCCGGCGGCAAAAGACGCATGCGTCTCGGACTCCCGAGCTTCAACGACCTTAGGCAGTCACCCGCGACGGCCTGAAGACCGGATTGACCTAGAGCTGGGGCCAGCTCCCGGTGGACAAGGCCGCGAGAAACAGTTGGACCGCCGGATCGACCAGGCCTTCGCCTCCAGTGTTGACCAACCCGTTTATCGTCGCACCGAACACCTCGTGCGCGAGAGCGGAACGTGCTTCGTCGAGGCCGAGCGATCTGAACGTGGCCGCCAAGGGTTCGTGAAGGTGGCTCATCCGCTCGGCGAACTCAGGGTCCCCGCGGTTGACGGCGGACAGGGACCTGGTACGCCCGGGGTGCTCAGCGGCGAACGACCGGTAGGCGACGGCGATCGCGTAAAGCGCATCGCCCCCTGTTTTTCCGATCGCTGCTGACCAAACTCTCGATGCGAGCTCCTCCGCCGAGAGGAGGCTTACCGCGCGGCGCAGGTCCTCGAGGCCGGTGAAGTGCGAGTACATCGACGTGGCGTGGCGGTCGAGGCTCCTGGCGAGACCGCTGAAGCTGAGCGATTCCCAGCCGTCGCGATCGGCGAGGTCGGCCGCCGATTCGACGATCTGGTCCCGGGTCAGGGCGTCGCCTCCGGGCGGACGGCCGCGCCGGCGGGACGCTTTCGCAGCCTGGATCATCGCCCGATTGTAATAAACCATTGGCCATGGTATAAAAACCATTCGATGAGGGCTGTGCGGGTTCTTCGCCACGGGGCGCCGACAGATGTAATTGAGGTCCAGGACATACCGGTGCCCGAGCCCGGGCCGGGGCAGGTGCTGGTCGAGGTGTCCGCTGCCCCGCTCAACTTCGGAGACATCGCCCGGTGCCGCGGTGGCGTCGCCAGCGTCCTCGCCGAGCCGCCGTTCACTCTCGGAATGGAGGTGTGCGGAGTCGTTCACAGCGCCGGCGACGGAGCCGATGAGTGGGTTGGTCGCCGGGTGGTCGCGATGTGTCTCATGTCGTTCGGTGGCCTCGCCGACTTTGCCCTCGCGCCGAGTCACGGCGTCTTTGACGCGCCTCGCGAACTCGACGACGTCCAGGCCGCAGCGTTCCTTCTGCCGTTCCACACCACTTATCTCGCGCTTCACAGCCGCGCCAAGTTGCAGCCGGGGGAAACGCTTTTGGTCGTCGGAGGCGCGACCGCTCTCGGCACCGCGGCGATCCAGTTGGGAGCTGCGGCGGGTGCGAAGGTAATCGCGACCACAGGAAGTCCCGCCAAGGCGGCGTTGTGCATGGAGCTCGGCGCCGACGCCGTGCTCGATCACTCTTCCGATGATTTCTTCGATCGAATGATGGAGCTAACTTCCGAACGGGGCGCCAACGTCGTCTTGGACCTCATCGGGGGGCCCATGACCGAGACCATCTGGAGCTGCGTCGCGTACGAAGGTCGCTACCTTCCGGTCGGATTCAACGCCGACCCCGAAGCTGGGTTCACCGGCCGCCCGTTGCGCAAAGTGTCAATGGGCAACTTCTCGGTGATGGGTGTCGTCCTCAACTACGGGCCCGAGTTCCCGGGGATGCGTCGTTTCGGTTTCGTTCCGAATCCCCCCGAGCGGGGTGCTGAAGTCCACGGCGAGCTGAGCCGGCTGGTGGCCGCCGGCGCCGTCCGGCCCTACATAGGCCGGCGGATCAGTCTCGACCAGGTAGCCCAAGCACTCGAGGATCATGAGCAACGGCGCACCCAGGGGCGAACGGTGGTCGACCTAGGTACCGCCCAGTGAGCAGTGCGGCCGAGTTCATCGATCAGGCGCGGTCGCAGACCGGGCTGGAGGACTTCGGCTCCGACACCTTCCGCGAAGGTCTGGAGATCTATTGCGAATCCGCTTTCAGTGAAGCCTCTCTGAGTGACCTCGGAGTGGCTGCGGTCAGCAACGCGGTCGTCACCGGGCTCAGCAACCGGCTGCGTGTCGTCGACTGGGCGTCCCAACATCCCGACGTCGCGGACGAGAAGGTGGACGCGCCGCTCATTGTCATCGGAATGTTCAGGGCAGGGACGACACTGCTCAGCAATCTTCTCGATCGTGACACGGGGAATCGTTGTTTGTTGCGGTGGGAATCGCTCGACAGCGCACCGCCGCCGAGCATCGACACCTTCCGCTCGGGCCCGCGTGTCGAAGCCGCGCGAGCCGAGGTGGAAATGCTCGAGCAACTGAACCCGGCGGTCAGAGCGATACATCACGAGGAAGCGGACGGCCCTACGGAATGCATCGCCGTGATGAGCCAGGATTTCAAGAGCCTGTCCTGGGAGGCGATCTCCAACGTGCCTTCCTATGGCGCGTGGCTCCAGCAAGCAGACCAGCGATCGGCCTACCAGTACCACCGCTTGGTGTTGCAAGTACTGCAACACGGCGGCGTCCGCGGACGCTGGGCGCTGAAGAGCCCCCATCACGCCATAGCCCTCGAAGCGCTCCACGATGTCTATCCCGACGCGCGGCTGGTCGTCATCCACCGCGACCCGGTATTGCTGTGCGGGTCGGTCTTCAGCCTCATACGCGGGCTCTCCTCGACGTTCAGCGATTCCGACCACACCCGATACATCACCGACCACTGGTCGCAGATGCTGGAGCTCTGCATAGAACGCAGCGAGGCGTTCCGCGCTGCCCATCCCGAGCATCCTCTCATCGACGTGAGGTACGACGATCTCGTCAAGGATCCGCTAGGCACCGTTTCGGGGATCTACCAAGCCGCGGGGCAGAGCTTGGAGCCCGAGGCGCGAGCAGCGATGTCGGCGTACATGGCCGCACATCCCAAAGGGCAGCTGGGTGACCACCGTTACGATCTCGCCGACTTCGGCGTGCGCCGCGAAGAAATAGCCGAGCGGTTCGCCGGCTACGCGGAACGGTACGGGGTCTGACCTTCCCGCCTCACCCGCAATGACCACCCACTTCCGCACCTGCCCACTGTGCGAGGCGATGTGCGGCCTCGAGATACAGACCTCAGGCGAACGAGTGACGAGGGTCCGGGGTGACAAGAAAGACGTGTGGAGCAACGGGTTCCTTTGTCCCAAGGGCGCGTCACTCGGCCATCTGCACCACGACCCGGACCGGCTGCGAGCGCCGATGGTCAGGGAGGGGGACGAGTGGCTCGAGGTCACGTGGGACGAAGCGTTCGATCGATGCGAACAGCTTCTACGACCCCTGATCGAGCAGCACGGAATCGAAGCCGTGACGGTGTACATCGGCAATCCCACCGTCCACAACTATTCCCTCAGCCGTTACAGCGGCGCCCTGGTGGCGTTCTCCGGGATGACGGTCACCTGGTCGGCCGGAACCGTCGACCAGTGGCCGAAGAACCTGGTGTGCGCCCAGCTATACGGAAACCCCTGGAGCATTCCCATCCCCGATGTGGAGCGGACGGATCTGCTGGTGATCATGGGCGCCAACCCGCACGCGTCCAACGGTTCCCTCCTCTCCTACCCCGACCTGATCGGGGAGGTCGACAGGATCCGAGCCAGGGGAGGGCGCACCATCGTCGTCGACCCGAGGCGCACAGGCACGGCCGAACGCGCCGACGAGTGGATCGCGATCAACCCCGGGACCGACGCGGCGTTCCTGCTGTCGGTCGTGAGCGTGTTGAACGGGGAAGGTCTGATCGACCCCGGCCCATTGGCGGGAAGGGTGCGCGGAATCGACGAGGTGCTCGCAGCTGCGGATGAATTCGTTCCAGAAAAAGTCGCACGGTGGTGCGGCGTCGAGCCCTCGACGATACGGGCGTTGGCGCTAGAGATCGGGGCGACTCGTCGGGCTGCCGTCTACGGGCGGATCGGCCTGTGCAATCAGGAGTTCGGAACCCTCGCCACGTGGATGGTCGATGTCGTCAATGTCCTAACCGGGCATCTCGGGAGCGAAGGCGGCGTGCTCTTCTCCAAGCCGGCAATCGCCACCATCTCGTCGACCGCCCGCCGGCGGGGACCGGTCAAGACCGGTCGGTGGTCCACCCGGGTCAGAGGAGTGCCTGAAGTACTTGGGCAAGCCCCGTTGTCGTGTTTGGCCGAGGAGATCTCCACGCCCGGTCCCGGCAAAGTCCGCGCCCTTATCACCGTCGCCGGCAACCCGTGTCTGTCCGCGCCCGATGCGGGTCAACTCGACCGGGCGCTTCCGCAGCTCGACGCCATGATCAGCATCGACAACTACCTCAACGAGACCACCCGTCACGCTTCTGTGATCCTGCCCGGTCTCTCTCCGCTGGAGCAGCCCCACTGCGACGAAGCTCTGTGGGGTTTCGCGCTGAACGCCATTGCTCGCTGGTCGCCGCCCATCTTCGATCCCGGCGATCGGCCCAGGGAGTGGGAGATCCTGATCCGTCTCGGAGCCATTTTGGGGGGTACCCCGAACAAGGAGATCGACATCGACGCGCTCGACGACGTCTGGTTCGCCATGCGCGCCGCCCGCCACGGGGTTTCGCCGGGAGATTTCGAGACCCCATACACCAAGGGACCCGACCGCATCGTCGACCTAACCCTCCGCGAGGCACCAACTGGCGGAATCACCCTGGACGAGGCGAAGCGTCATCCACACGGAATCGAGTTCGGAAGGTCCACCGCATCGATCGACGACATCCTGCGTACTGCGTCAGATGACATCGAGCTGGCCCATGACACCTTCCTCGGTGACTTGAGCAGACTGCGGGCGACCATGGACCTGCCCCGTCCTCCGCTCGTGTTGATCGGGCGGCGCGACGTGCGGTCGAACAACTCCTGGATGCACAACGTCCCGACGCTGGTCCGCGGCAGGGATCGTGCGACGTTGCTGATGCACCCTTCTGACGCGGCGAAGCGGGGATTGACCGAGGGAGCCACTGCGAGAGTAAGGACGCAGGCCGGCGAGGTCGAAGCAACCGTCGAGATGACGGACGGAATCAAGGTCGGTGTAGTGAGTCTTCCCCACGGGTGGGGCCACGACCGTCCGGGCACCCGTACGGCTGTGGCGTCGGCCAGACCTGGGCCGAACACCAACCTGCTCACGCCCGGGACACTTGTTGATGTGCCGTCTGGGAACGCCGCGGTGAACGGCGTACCAGTGGAGGTCCTGGCGTCGCCCTAGACGCTGTTGGCGCCGAGTGCCTGGGGAACGGTTTCGGACGCCTCCCCTTGGTGCTGGCCGGTTTCGAGTGGGAGCACGACCCGTACGGTGGTGCCGCGGTCGGGGTCCGTGTCGAACCGGATGGCCCCTTTATGGGCAGAGACAATCGCTTCGGCGATCGGCAGGCCGAGCCCTGAACCGATGCGAGTCCGGCTGGCGTCGCCGCGCCAGAACCGGTCGAATGCGTGCGCCGCCTCTTCGGAGTTCATGCCGGGGCCAGAATCCGACACCTCGAAGACGGCTTCTTCACCCCGGCGAGCCAGGTTCACGGTGACAGCGGAGCTGGAAGGAGTGTGGATCAAGGCGTTGGTTATCAGGTTGCTGATAACGCGGCGGAGCGCCGCCGGTTCGCCTTGCACGCTGACGTTCGTGTCGAGCTCGGTGGTGATGCTCCTCGACGGGTGGGTCGACCTCGCGGTCTCGAGCACGTCTTGAACCAGCTCGCCGATGTCGACGGATTCGCTGCGCAGCTGCATACCCTCGTCGAGACGGGCCAGAAGCAGGAGTTCCTCGACGAGCGCCTTCATACGCGCGCTTTCCTGGCCTATGCGGCGCATGGCGTCCTCGAGCGCCTGACCGTCACGCAACTCGCCTTGACGCCAGAGCTGCGCCAACCCTGAGATGACAGATGTGGGGGTTCGCAGCTCGTGAGATGCGTCGGCAAGGAACTGGCGCAGCCGATCCTCCACGGCGTTTTGCTGGTCGAGCATGCTGTTCAGCGCGGTGGCGAGATCTGCGGTCTCGCCGACGGGCACCCCAGCGGTGACCCGGCGTTTGCGGTCACCGGCTACTACCGCCTCGGCGACGGTCCTCATCCTCGCGATCGGGCGCAGGCCGAGGCGTTCGATCCAAAAGCCGACGGCCAGCAGGATTACCGCAACGACTCCGCCCGCAGCGAACACCGCGGTTCGCAGCTGGGATGTGGTCGCGTCGACGGGACCCATGTAGACGGCTATCAGGTTCTCGTTGCCGTCGGGGCTCTTCAGCAGGATCGCTCTCCAACGACCCGATCCGTTCGACGATGCAACCGTCTGGGGGCGCGCCGAGGCGACGGACTGGGCAACGACGGATGGGGTTTTGGGCCGCTGACCTTTCGCCGCCTCTGGAGCCAGCAGGGTCGTCTGCTTGCCGTTCACGATGATGGCGAGGTAGCGGTCGCTGAGGGTGTTGATGCGCGGAGGCTCAGGGAAAGTTGTGGGTGGCCGCGATGACAGCGGCTGTGAGTTCCGGGTGATCCCCAGCGCGATCGGAGCGCTCGCCCTCAGCTGGTTGTCGACCTGATGCAGTTCAGAGTTTTCGACCGTACGTACAATCAGGAAGCCGCTGACCGCGAGGCTCACGACGAGAGCCGCGGCTGCCGCGAGCAGCCGAGCGCGGAGACTCATCGGTGCGTCACGGTGGGGTCAGCCGGTAGCCGACGCCTCTTACGGTCTGGATGAGGCGCGGCTCCTGTCCGTCGACCTTCTTGCGAAGGGTGTGGATGAAGGTCTCGACGATGTTCGATTCCCCGTCGAAGTCGTAGTCCCAAACGTGGTCGATGATCTGGTCGCGGCTCAGCACTCGGCCGGCGTTTCGGAGGAGAAACCTCAGCAGTTTGTACTCGGTGAGGGACAGGTCGATCCTCTGACCGTCCCGTGTGACGGAGTGGGCGGAGTCATCAAGGGTGAGCGGACCGCAGCGGTAAGTCTGTTGTAGAGAGGCCTTGCCGGTACGCCGAAGAATCACGTGGACCCGTGCAACCAACTCCTCGACGCTGAAAGGCTTGGTCAGATAATCGTCCCCGCCGATCGTGAGTCCTCTTATCCGGTCTTCGGTGGCGTCGCGAGCGGTGAGGAAGATGATCGGGAACTCGAAGCCCTCGGAGCGCAGCCGCTGGCATATCTCGAAACCGTCGAGATCGGGGAGCATGACATCGAGGATCGCCAGATCGAGAGGAAGTTGCCTTGCCAGGCTGAGTCCCTCCTCGCCCGATCGGGCCTCCATAACCGAGTAGTTGGAGAGCTTCAGGGCGGAGCTAACCACGAACGCCACGTTGGGCTCGTCCTCGACGAGGAGGATGTTGGCCGCCATGGCGCGAGCATCGCATCGCAACCTGAGTCTTTCCTGAAGAGTTCCTCGACGTTTGCTGGGGGTTCCATCCGCCCCGGAACTTTCGCTCGGTAGCTGATATATGCCTGAAAGCTCGCTGGGATCAGAGTGAGCACGAGGGCCTCTACCAGCCAAAACGCCCCAGCCTTGATCAAACCTTCATCTGGCCCCGAGGTTCGTTTGATGCTGGTGGTTTTCACTGTCGAGCATGTCGACAGCTTCCATGCCCACCCGGTCGGCCGGGGAGCCGACCGATCAACTCTGGACGGTAGGCGAGCCGGCAAGCAAGGGTGGATTAAGAAGCGGATGGAGCCGCGCGTGGAGGAGCGGGTGGACCACGAAGAGGTTTCTCTCGCTCGCAGGAGTGGGCCTGCTCGTCGGCGGGGCGGTCCTGGGAACCTGGCTGGCCACCAGTGGCGGCAGCTCCGCCGCCTCTCCGATATCGGTGACTACCCAAAAGGTCACCGTTTCGACCGGCACCATCAAGCGGACGGTCTCGACTTCCGGCACCATCGTCCCGGGTGCGCAGGCGAACCAATCCTTCTCTGTATCCGGGAAGGTGACCGCCGTCGACGTGGCAGTGGGTCAACAGATAAGCGCCGGCCAGACGTTGGCGACCATCGACCCGACGGCCCTGCAGTACCAGCTCAGCGCGGCTCAAGAGACCCTTTCGGCTGACCAGTCCAGGTTGTCCACCGATCAGACCAACGGCGCAACCACCAGCCAGATCGATTCCGATCAGGCCGCGGTGACCTCGGCGCAGGCCCAGGTCGCAACGGCTCAAACCAACCTGGCCGACGCAAATCTGACCTCTTCGATCGCCGGAACGGTCGCTTCTGTCAACCTGACGGTGGGTCAGCAAGTGACGGGAAGCGGGTCCGGGGGGAGCGGGTCCGGGGGGAGCGGGTCAGGCGGCACTGGCGGCAACGCCTCGAACTCGTCCTCGTCCGCCTCCACGACGTCGAGCTCACAGGTCGTCGTGGTGTCCACGAGTTCCTACCTGGTGAACACCACGGTCGACGACACCCAGGTCGGCGAAGTGAAGGTTGGCGACCAAGCCACCATTGTTCCCAGCGGGTCCACGACGACCGTGTACGGGACGGTCTCATCGGTGGGGCTGGTGGCCCAGTCGAGCGGATCCAGCGGATCGACGGTCGCTTCGTTTCCCGTCGTCATCGCGGTCACCGGGACGCCGGCGGGGCTGTATTCGGGGGCAACCGCGACCGTGTCCATAATCGTCGAGCAGCTGAATGACGTGACCGAGGTGCCAACCGCGGCCATCTCATACTCGAGCGGGCAGCCGACCGTCACCAAGGTGGTCAACGGCCAGAACGTCACCCAAGCGGTCACGACCGGGGCCAGCGCAAGCGGCTTCACTCAGATCGCCAGCGGCGTCAAGGCAGGCGACGTCGTGCTCGAACGGGTCGTCAAGTTCAACGGGACCAGCGGCACCAACCGAAACATCCTCGGAGGCGGAGGTACGACCAGGGGGCTTGGCGGCGGTGGCTTCGGTGGGGGAGGCGGGTTCGGTGGCGGCGGATTCGGCGTCCCAGGCGCCGGAAGGGGTGGTGGTGGCGGTGGCTGACATGCGGCCGGTTATCAGCTTGGAGAACGTCACCAAGATCTACAGAACCGGTTCGATAGCCGTGCCCGCTCTGAGGGGTGTCTCATTCACGATCAATGCGGGTGAGTACGTGTCGATCGTCGGTCCGTCGGGCTCCGGTAAATCGACCCTCATGCACATTCTCGGGTGCCTCGATGTTCCTACCAGCGGCCAGTACTGGCTCAGCGGCGAGAACGTCAGCCACATGGACGAGATCGAGCTCGCCGACGTCCGCAACCGGCAGATCGGTTTCGTATTCCAGCAGTTCAACCTGCTTCCCTCGCTGTCGGCGTGGCGCAACGTGGAGCTCCCGTTGATCTACGCCGGCCTGGCACGGGCACCCCGCCGGCAGCGAGCGATCGAAGCCCTCGAGAAAGTGGGGCTCGCCGATCGCGTGGACCACCGACCCGGTGAGTTGTCCGGAGGTCAGCAGCAGCGCGTCGCGGTTGCCCGCGCCCTGGTCAGCGAACCCGACCTGATCCTCGCCGATGAACCCACCGGGGCGTTGGACTCCAGCTCCGCAGAAGACGTGATGACGCTGTTCAACGAGCTTCACTCCGCAGGCCGGACATTGGTGGTCATCACCCACGCCGCCGAGGTGGCCGAAGTCGCCGAGCGCAGCATCCGAATACTCGACGGCCTGGCCCTTTCCGGCAGCGAGGCAGCCTGATGGGCTGGTTCGAGACCCTGCGAACCGGCCTATCGGCCGTTCGAACCAACCGGCTTCGGTCGGCCCTGACAGTCCTCGGGATCATGATCGGCATCGCCGCGGTCATCCTCACCGTCGGACTTGGTCAAGGCGCCCAGAATCAGGTCAAGTCCGAGATCAATTCCCTCGGGACCAACCTTCTAACCGTTACACCCGGAAGCTCCACGTCCTCGACCGGTTTCCGTCAAGGTTTCGGCTCGGCTTCGACGCTCACCCAATCGGACGCTCAAGCTCTCACATCGACGACGGTGGCTCCCGATATCAAAGCGGTAGCGCCGGTCAAATCCGCCAACGAAGGACTCACCGACACGGTCAACTCGAACACTTGGACGACCATCGTCAACGGATCCACGCCCACCTGGCAGACCGTTCGAAACCGGACCGTCACCCAGGGAAGTTTCATCGACAACCAGGACGTCACAGACCACACTGCCGTGGCGGTGCTCGGACCCGACACCGCATCTCAGCTGTTCAACGGCATCGACCCGGTGGGGCAGGTGATCAACGTGAACGGCGTTCCCTTCACGGTCATCGGAGTCCTCAACTCGGTCGGAAACGCGTCGTCCACGACCGGGTCCAATCAAGACGACCAGGTGCTTGTGCCGCTCAGCACCGCTACTCAACGCATCTTCGGGAGCAGCTCGCTCAGCTCGATACTCCTCCAGGCCACGTCCGGCAGCACCCTTTCGTCTGCTTACCAGGAGGCCGACGCCGAGCTACTCGCACTTCACAACATCACCACGCCATCGAGCGCCGACTTCGCCATTACGTCGCAGGCTTCACTCGTGTCCACATCCACATCGGTGGACCGGACCCTGACCATTCTCTTGGGTGGAGTCGCCGGCATATCCCTTCTCGTCGGTGGCATCGGGGTGATGAACATCATGCTGGTCTCGGTCACCGAAAGGATCCGCGAGATCGGCCTGCGCAAGGCACTGGGAGCCAGACCATCGGTGATCCGCCGCCAGTTC
>CAZCCS010000061.1:0-988 GCA_964497005.1 uncultured Acidimicrobiaceae bacterium
GGAATCAACAGCGTCGGGCGCACCCTACGCTGGAACGACCACGAATTCCGCATCGTCGGCGTATTGAATGACTGGTACCCGCGCCCGAAGTTCTTCGACCTCAACAACGGCTCGTTCCTGCCCGAGGATCGAGGACGGGCGCTGGACCTGCTCGGGTTTTCCAGTCAGCTGGTGTTCAACACGTTCCACAACCGGAGACTGCACGACTGGGAGCACTCCGGGGACATCGAGCTCGCTTACGGCGCGGCTCGTGCACACAACCGGGCGATGCTCGAGTTCTGCGCCGCCGACGATCGGCTATTGGCCAGCTGCTACCTACCACTCGCCGACTTCGGGCTCGCCAAGGCCATGGCCGGCGAAGTGATCGACGCCGGCGCCGCAGCGATTCTCGTCGCTTCCGGCTGCCCTGCTGGTCACTCCCCTAGCCACGTGGCCCTCGACCCGGTGTGGGCCCAGGCCCAAGAGGCCGGCCTGCCGATCGTGTTCCACGTCGGCGGCACCGGGGACCTGATCGACCCCAACTATTTCAAGAATGGGCTCCCCGTCCCGCCGGACTTCCACGGCGGCGAGGAGAACTTCCGATCGGTTGACTACGTGGGCATCCCCCATCCCCCGATGCAGACGCTCGCCACCATGATCTTCGACGGGGTGCTCGAGCGTTTCCCCCGGTTGAAGTTCGGCGTTATCGAGCAGGGCGCCATCTGGGTGCCGTCGTGGACTCGCCAGATGGAATCCGCCTTGGAGGCGTTTGGCCGTCACGAAGCACGTCTGCGGGCGCTTTCGCTGCGGCCGACGGAGTACGTGCGCCGGCAAGTGAGGGCGACGCCGTACCCCACCGAGGACGTCGGTTGGATAATCGACCAGGCGGGGCCTGAGATCTGCATGTTTTCCTCGGACTACCCGCACGTGGAGGGCGGCCGGCGCCCGATCGAACGATTCGAGGCGTCTCTGGGGGACGCGTCGGACGAGGTCCGCGGATTGTTCTACC
>CAZCCS010000061.1:998-12226 GCA_964497005.1 uncultured Acidimicrobiaceae bacterium
GCTCGCGGGGCCTACACGAGTTTGCACAAAACGGCCGCTGGCACTCCCAATGTTGCACAAAACCGGCCGCCGAGGCGTGAGGGCGGAGAGCGGCGGGCGAGGGGACGCCGGCGGGCGCCGAAGAGCGAAGGTCGAGCCAGGGCGCCAGGGCTCTAGGGATTACCTCGGGTCTTCCCCGATTTTGTGGAACCTAAGTGCGTCTCGCTGGCGCATAGTGGCGAGCGGCCCGCTCGCGTTCGCTACACAACATTCCACTATTGACCGAACTCACGCGCGAACATTCCACAAAACGTCACGTCAGCCGAGTCCGAGTATCCGCCAAAAGCGCCGGTAAGCGGGGGTCAGCAGGCCGAGCTCCTCGCAGAGGCGGCGGACCTTCTGCAGCGATTCCACCGTCGCGGCCCGGTGAGCCGGGTTGCGGGTGTAGGCCTCGTCGAGCACCGCCTTCGGGATCTCGTACTCGGCGACGATCTGGCGAGAGGGGCGCAGCATCATTTGCGCCATCGAGGCGAGGACGAGCGGCGCTCCGATCGCGAGTTCGGCGCGCCGGGCCCGGCTCAGCTCGGGGACCCGGCGCTTGAGGTAGTGACGGGCAAAAGACAGGTGCCGCGCCTCCTCGGTCACGTGGATGCGCATGATCCTCTCCGACAGGGGATGGATTGGACCGCCCCGCCGCAGCTCCTGCCGCTGCACATGGTCGATCGGGTCCTCACCACCTAGGACGAACACGAAGAACAACTCCGGGAAGCGTCTCCCCAATCCGATTACAAAACGAGAGCCGAGTCGGTCGAGACCGGTCAAGCCGCGGGCGTCGAAGCCCGTTCGGTTGACGAACTCCTGGAACATCAGCGAATGCTGAGCTTCCTCGATCACTTCGTGGTAGCAGTAGCGAAACTCCGGCGACCCGTTCGGTAGCTCGGCCGCGAAACGCAGCAGGCCCTGTTTGAGGACCGATTCAAACTGCAACCCGAGCTTCATCTTCGAAGCGATCAGGTCAAGGCCAAGCGCCGACTGACGCTCCGGCGGAAGGCTGCGATACCACTCGGTGTCGCCGAGGGGATCGTCTTCGCGGAGCATCCACAACGGATCGTCGCGTCGGATCCGCATCTCGGGCGCGTCCCAGTCAACGTCGGCGTACGCGTCGAAGTGCTTGGTGACCGACAGATTGCTGAGGCGGCCCAGTAACGCTTCCCATCCCCCTTCGGCGGTGCGTTCGGTTTCCTCGGCTTCGAGGTCAGTGGTCACGTTTGATCTCCTTGTGCGGTGCTGAACATCCGGGCGACCGCCTTGAGGATGTCCAGGTATTCGGCCGGCGGCTGCCGGTGGTCGCCCGGAACCAGGCGCTGGTATGCCACCCCGTCCATAAGCGCGAAAGCGAACGCAGCTGCCATCTCGTCGAACTTTGGGCCGCCGCCATCCTCGGGCGCGACCAACTCCGCGTAAACAGCCCTGCACTCAACGACAAACCGTCTGTCCATCTCGACCACGGCTGCCGCGAGCTCGGGGTCGGTTCGCGCCGCCATAGATAACTCGGCGACCGCGACAAAGCAGGGGCTCTCGTACATCGACCACAGAACGTCGATCGCATATTCCAGGCGATCAGGTCCGGGGGGCACGTCCACAAACGCCTTACGGAACTCTTCGATTCTTCGCTCCAGCAGCCGCTCCACCGCAGCGGTTATGAGCTCGGCTTTGGTCGGGAAGTGATGGAGTTGAGCGCCCCGGGACACTCCCGCGCGCCGAGCGGTCTCGATCGTGGTCGTTGCGGCGTACCCCCGCTCGACCAAGCAATCGATCGCCGCGTCGAGAAGGGCTGCCCTGGTGTCGATCGCCCGCTGCTGCAGTGGCCGGCCCGTCGGAGTCCATGACGGTTCGCGCACAATGTCACTTTTACACCAAACGATTAAATCAGTCAAGACTGATTGTTTTCGGCAGCGGTGACGGCCGCCGGAGACGATCGAGCAGAGTCACCCCTGCCGCTTGAGACGCCCGGTCTTCTTCGCCCAACGCTCCGCGGCCGAGAAGGCCACCAGCGACAACGGCACCACCACGAGGCCGAAAAGAGCCAGGATCGCAAGGGTCCCGCCCTGTGAACCGACGCCCTTGCCGTCCATGAGGGCGGCCCGGATTCCTCGCAGAAGGTAAGTGGCCGGAGAAGCGTAAGACACCGCGCGCAGCCAGCCCGGAAGGATGTCTACCGAGTAGTAGACGCCCGAGATCAGAAGCACTAGCGCCTGCACCATGAAGGACATCTGGACACCCCGCTCGGGATAGAGCAACGGCAGGATGCCGGCGAGTATGCCGAGGCCCACGAGGCTGGTGCTGCCGACGGCCAGCACGACGACCGCCGCGGACCACGATGCGTGGCTCAGGTCTACGGTGAAGAACGGCAACGAGCACGCCATGATCGCGGCGGTCCTGATTACCGCATGGATCACGCCGAAGGCCGACATTCCCAGAAGGTGCCAAAAGCGTGGGACGGGGGCCATCAGGGTGTGCTCGATGGTGCCCTCCCACCGCTCCCAGGTGATCACCAGGCTCATGTCGTCGAGCACAGCCGACAGATAGGCCCACACCAGAGTGCCGATGAGCAGGAAAAGCGTCAGGCGCCGCACCTCGGCGGTGCTCACCACGCCAGTGCGCCCGGCCTCGGCAGCGATGAAGGTCACCGCTAGCGTGTTCACGACGCCGTAGACGAGCCACACGATCTCCCACGCCCAATAGCGCTTCCACAGGTTGGTCTGCCTCTCGACGAATGCCCACCCGAGAGCCACCCGCTTCGGGGACCGCAGCGGCGTCGCGGCGGTAACCGCCGTCATTCGCCTTCCTCCTCGTCCTCTTCGATGCTCCGGCCGGTCAGCTCCATGAACACCGTCTCCATGTCCACCTCGTCCAGGCTGCGCCCAGCCGCGACCTGCTTACGAAGCTCGAGGGGTGTTCCCTCGGCGAGCAGTCGGCCACCGGCGAGGAAACCGATCCGGTCGCACAGCAACTCGGCTTCGTCCATGTCGTGGGTGGTGAGCAGAACGGTAACCCCGTTGTTCCTCCTGACCTCGGTCACGAAGGCCTGGACATCGCGCTTGCTACGCGGATCCAGGCCGGTGGTCGGCTCGTCTAGCAGCATCAGCCGCGGCCGGGTGAGGAACGCTCTTGCAACCGCCACCTTCTGCTGCTGCCCGCGGGAAAGATGCATCATCGGCTCCCTCGCCTTGTCGGGTTCGAGATGGAGCCGAGCCAGTATCTGCTCGCAGTCCCGGCGTACCTCGGAGCTGGGGACTCCGTAAACACGTCCGAAGAACTGCAGGTTCTCCATCGCCGACATCGGACGGAAGAACGAGGGATCAGCTGAAACCCGGTTGATCAGTGGCCTGACCGAAAGAGGCTCCCGCACCGCGTCGCGCCCGAAGACCCTCACCTCCCCGCTGTCCGGAATGAGCAGGGTGCTGAGGATGCGAATGAGGGTTGACTTCCCGGACCCGTTCGCTCCGATGACGCCGTACACCTCCCCAGGCTCGACCTGGAAGGAGACGTCATACAGCGCGCGGTGAGGGCGTTTCCCACTCAATCGTGAGAGCCTCCCCGGCCTAAAAACCTTGGTGATCCCGCTAACCCAAAGCGGGTAACTGGCGTGCGTCATGTCCTCCTCGCTCTGTCCTTGTCGCCGAATCGCCGCCGCGTCTCATCGCCTGGATTCGACTGGTTTGGCGGCGCCCGAGAAGGGGGTCAGACGGTCACGTCGGATGAGGCTACCGGCCGGGCAGTACCGGATGAAAACGAATTACCGCCGGGGACGGGATAGGCCGCCCTGCCCGGCTCACGGCCAAGCCAGGTCGTGGCCTATCGTCTTTCCGTGGGCACCACGATCCGGGAAAGGCCGCTCGGCAAGTCGGGCGTTAACGTTCCGGTGCTCGGCGTCGGTACCAACCGCTGGGCGGCCGGGCCAGACCAAGCGCGGCTAACCGCGGCCTTTGGCGCCGCACTCGACACCGACATGGGGTTCTTCGACACGGCGGAGGTGTACAACGCCGGCAGGTCGGAGAAGGCGATCGGCGAGGCGGCGAGAAAGGACGGCAGGCCGTTCTTGTTGGGAAGCAAGTTCGCGCCCTACCCCTACCGGTTGACCCCCGGGCAGTTGACGTCCGCCCTCGACAAAACGCTCGAGCGGCTTGGCTGCGAGTCGATCGACCTTTACTACCTGCATTTCCCCTACTCCCCTGTGGGCGTGGGCATGTGGATGAAACCGATGGCCAAAGCGGTGAGGGACGGCAAGATCCGGGCGGTCGGGATCAGCAACTGCGACGTGGCGCAAATGCGCAAGGCGGCGAGCGTCCTGGCCCGTTACGACATCCCTCTCGCGGCGAACCAGGTTCACTACAGCCTGGCTCACAGAAAGCCCGAGGCCAACGGCGTCCTAGACGCTTGCCGGGAGATGGATGTAGCGCTGGTGGCGTACCGTCCGATCGGCGGAGGGTCGATCGGGTCTGGATCGGAAAAAGACCCGGGGGGGTCAGAGCTCTCGGGTGTGTTGAGGGAAGTAGCGGAGTCGCACGGGGCAACCGACAAGCAGATCGCGCTCGCCTGGCTTCTCAAGCGCGACGACCATGTGGTCGCCATTCCCGGGGCTTCCAAGGCGGACCACGTCCGTGAGAACGCCGGAGCACTCGCGGTCGAACTGACCGACGACGAGTTCGACGCCATCGACAAGGCGTCCCGGACGCGCTGACACACCTGATGAATTGCTGGTGAACCCAGCCCTACACCGTGTAGATAGCGGTGAGGACGTCAAGCTTGGCAGCGCGACGGGCAGGCCACACCGCCGCTGCGATCCCGAACAGGGCCGCCAGGATCAGGATGACCACGACCGTGCTGACCGGGATGGCCAGGGTGGTGATGAAGCTGGCGCTCAACGCCGACACGACCGCGGCGCCGAGACTTAGTCCTATCACCAGGCCTAGAACGGCTCCTATGAGTGAGACGACCACCGCCTCGCCGCGGATCATCCGCTTTACCTGTCGACGCTGCATTCCGACCGCCCTGAGAAGCCCTATCTCCCTTGTTCGCTCCATCACCGAAAGAGCGAGTGTGTTGACCACACCGACGAGGGCTATCACGATGCTCAACCCGAGCAGGGCGTAAACGATTCCGAGGATCGTGTTGAGTTGCTTCTTCTGATCAGATTTGAACTGGGCCGCGGTCTTGACCTGTACGTTCCCGAATCCCTTCACCGCCGCCGTCAGCGAAGCGGTGGTCTGGTGATCGACACTGGCGGCCTTAAGAGCGATGAGCTGATCGAGGGTCTGGTTCACGTTGGCGGCAAGGAACTGATTGGAAACCGTGTAGTTCCCGAGGAATTGGTTCGTTTTGTAGGTCCCCCCGATCGGCACGTTCTGGACGCCCGTTGCTGCAAACCCCATCGGAAGTATCTGCCCGACCTTGTAATGGTCGCTCTTGGCAACCTTGTCATCGATCAGCACCTCCCCACGGGCGACCGAGTCGAAAGATCCTGTCACCATCTGGACCGAGAGCACCTGAGGCCCGGCGACCGGGTCGATGCCTCCGACATCCTTACCTACAGTGCCGAGGTGCCAACGTGCTGTCCTGACGGGATTGACCGCGATCACGCCGGGCACGTCGCGCACCGACGTTTCGACCGACGGGGACAGGAACGCGAACCCGCTGCCGGTGAGCACGTAATTGGCCTTGATCGCCCTATCGAACAGGCCGTTGAACGACACCTCTGCTGACTGAGCCAGAGTGGCGATTGCTGCGACAAGGGCCACTCCGACCATCAAGGCCGACGCGGTGGCGGCGGTGCGACGCGGGTTTCGGGCGGCGTTCTCCTGGCCCAGCCGGCCGGACACCCCGGTCGATGCCAGCACGCTGCCGATCGCCCGCGCCATCGGCCCGGTCACGAACGGGGCGAGCATCGCCACCCCGACGAAAGTCACCGCCGCACCGACGCCGACGGCCAGGATGCCGGCGCTGGCGAACAGGCCGACCGCGAGCACGAGGATTCCGATCGCGAACACCGCACCGCCGACAACCGCCCGTCGCCGGAGGGACGTCTCCTGGATGACCGCGTCCTCACGCAGACCCGCGGCAGGGGGGATCCTGCCCGCCCGGAGTGCGGGCAGGATCGCGGACAGGAGTGTGACCAGCGTTCCCACGATCAGCCCGACGATCACGGTTCGCGCCTGCAGTTGCAGCGTGGAGCGCGGCAGGCTGACACCGAGACCGTTGAGAAGGGCGTACAACCCGGCGGCGAGGCCGACGCCGACCCCGATCCCGATGACCGACCCGACGAACCCGGTAACGGCCGCTTCGCCGAGCACCGACCGGTTGAGCTGGGAGCGGCTGGCCCCGATGGCGCGCAGCAGCGCCAGCTCACGCGTCCGCTGCCCGACCAGGATGCTGAACGTGTTGAAGATCAGGAACGCCCCGACGAAGAGCGCGATCCCGGCGAATACCAGAAGGAAGGTGTTGAACTGGCTGAGCCCCTGCGACACGTTGTTGGCCTGCTCCGAGGCGGCTTGCGCGCCGGTTACCACTTCGAATCCCTTGGGCAGCTGAGCGCCGATAGACGACAGGAGCCGGTCGGTGCTCGTGCCTGGAGCGGCGGCGACATCGATCTCATTGACGTAGCCGGGCTTTCCGACGAGTTGCTGGGCGGTTCTTAGATCAAACGACAGGAGCGTGGCGCCGGCCAGGTTGTCGGTCGAACCGAATTTGGTTATGCCGACGACGGTGAACGGTTTGGGGCCCTGGTTGCCGATGATCGTGATGCGATCCCCGACCGCGAAGTGCTCCTTGTTGGCCGAGCCCCGGTCGATGGTCAACTCACCCGACCCAGCCGGGCCGCGCCCGGCGACCAGGTGCAATGCGGACAGCTGGCGGTCGTTGAACCACGATGTCGCGATGGTCGGTGCGAGGTGAGTGAACGTCTTGCCGTTCTTGTTCAACGCGGTGACCGCTCCCGCCACCGAGCCGTCGGCCGCTCCGACGCCCGGGACCGACTGGACGGTTCCGATCAGCGATTCGGGGGTCAGGGCCCGGTTTCCGGTCCCGCTGTCAGGTCCTGACGCTCCCGATCCGTATGGGGCAACCCCCCGGACCACCGCGTTGATTCCTGCCGATGTCTGCTGGAACAGCTGGTTGAAGGTGTGCTTGATGGTGTCGGTCAGCACGAAGGTGCCGCACGTGAACGCGACGCCGAGGACCACCGCCAGGGCGGTCAGCGCCAGACGGAGCTTGTGGGCAGCGATGCTCTTGAGCGTCGCCTTGAACATCAGCTGCCGTCGCGCTTCATGTGGTCGATGATCAGCTGAGCGGTCGGGTTGGTCATCTCGTCGACGATCCTGCCGTCGCCGAGAAAGACGACCCGATCGGCGAAGCTCGCGGCGACCGGGTCGTGGGTGACGATGACAACCGTCTGGCCGAGCGAATCGACCGAGTTCTTCAACAGCTTGAGAACCTCTCCGCTCGATCGGGAATCGAGATTCCCCGTCGGTTCGTCGCCGAAGATGATCGCCGGCCTTGTTACTAACGCTCTGCCAACCGCAACTCGCTGCTGTTGACCGCCCGACAGTTCGAGGGGCTTGTGCTTCAGCCGGTCGCGGATGCCGAGCGTGTCGACGACCGAGTCAAACCATTCGTGGTCGACCTTTTTCCCAGCCAAATCGAGCGGGAGGGTCAGGTTCTCGAGAGCGTTCAACGTCGGCACGAGATTGAACGTCTGGAAAATGAAACCAACCCTGTCGCGCCGAAGCGCTGTCAGCGACCGGTCATCCAGCAGCCCCAGGTTGACGTCGCCGATGAACACCTCGCCGCTGGTGAGCCGGTCCAGGCCCGCGAGGCAATGCATCAGCGTCGACTTCCCGGACCCCGACGGGCCCATGATCGCCGAGAACTGCCCGGATCGGAACGCGACGTCGATGGAGTCGAGCGCTCGAACCGCGGTCTCTCCCCTGCCGTAAATCTTCACCGCCGCGACGGCGCGTGCCGCCGCGGTCCCAGTGGCGGCGTCCGTGGTCGAAGGAGATGGTTGCACCTGCTCAGTCTTGCCGCGCTAACAGGGCAGGTTCGACCGATTTGCCGTGGAGTCCGTTTTTCCTTCGGCGTTGCGCACGATAGGCAGCGCCACAACCAGAAGAAGACATATCAGGCCATATGACCGCTGCAGCAACACAACTGCCGGGCGAGACAGGTCGTGCACGAGGTTCGGGACATACGGCAGGCTGGCGAACAGGGCCAGGACTATCGCCACCGCGGCCCACACCCGGACGCGGTTGGCGAACGCGCCGACTAGAACCCCTAGGGCCGGGATGATCCACACGGCCGAGTGGATCCAGGAGACCGGTGACGCGAGTACACCGGTGAGCCCAACCAAGGTGGCGCCTGCGAGGTGGTCCCCTCGCACCGTCGCCCGCCGAGCCCGAGCCAGCCCCAGGATCACGACAGCGACCGCGGCCGCGGCGAGCAGAAAAGGCCGTCCCTGCGGTGCCAGCACACGCAGGAGAATTCCTCGCAACGACTGGTTCTTGTAGCCGGCGGTCCGTCCCGGTCGTTCGGTGTTGAAGACGAGATTTGTCCAGTACCGGTGCGAGTCGCCGAAGTCGGCCAACGCCGCAATCGCTGTGCAGGCCAGGAAGGTCCCGGCTGCGACGCCGGCGGCCCGCCGACGACCGGTGATCCAGAGGTAGGGAATGAAGATTCCAGGCACCAACTTGATCGCCGCGGCGATGCCGATCAGCATGCCCCTCGGCCAACGCGGGCGGAGCGTCACCGTGTCGGCAAGGCACAGGGTCATAAGCAGGATGTCGACTTGGCCGTCGGCCAGGTGGTCGTAGACCGGCCGTGTGGCCAGAAACGCCGCCGCCAGGACGGCGAGGGTCAGGTCAGATCGCGCAGGTTCTCGTTGTAGAAGCGGCTGAAACGCGACCCGAACGCACCAAGCCAGCATGGCGATGGTGGCGAAACCCCACAGTTCTGCGGTGAGCGCTTGGGGCAGGGGCAGCAACGGGAGGGCTGCGATACTCGCGAACGGGGGGTAGGTGAACGGCAGGTGGCCGGCGGTTCCCGCCGCGAAGCTCGGCGCGTAGAGGGACCGACCGTGGAGCATGGACGAGGCGCCATGGCGGTAAACAGCAAGATCCGCGGCTCCGACCTGGAAGGCCAACAAAGGCGAAGCGAGCAGCGCCAAGACGATCGCTCCTCGCGCCGTGGCGACTCGGCCCCCAGCGCTGCCAATCCAGCCGGCAAGCCGAGACGATCGGGGCCGGACGGTTGCAGGAAGGGGTTCGGGTGGCGGCATCGTCAGGGACCTGCTTAAGCGGAGCCCCACGACGTTATGCCTGCAAGCAAGGGTGGGGGTCACGAAGGAGCGGATGGTTTGAAGCCATCCGAGCGAGGGACCTTTGCCACGGCGCTAGGTTGCTGAAGGTGTTCGGAGCCCACCTGGTGTTGTACAGCAGAGACGCGGCGGCTGACCGGGCTTTTCTCGCCGAGATTTTCGGTTTGGAGTCAGTCGACGCCGGGGGCGGCTGGTTGATATTCGCGTTGCCACCAGCCGAAGTGGCTGTTCATCCTGCCGAGGCCCCAGGTGCAGAGTTGTACTTCATGTGCGACGACCTTGCGGCGGAGATGAGATCCCTGTCGGATCGAGAGATCGTCTGCTCCGAAGTTGAGGAAGCTCGTTGGGGCTCGGTGACCAGGGTCTCCCTTCCGGGGGGTGCTGAGCTGGGTCTTTACCAACCCAGACACCCCCTCGCGATCAAAAGGAGTCCATGACCAGGGAGGGCTCGTGGTTGGAATCGACGACGTTCGGGGGGTCACTTCAGAGTTGCCGCGGTCGTATGAGGTGCTCGTGCGAGACCACGTCAAGTTCCGAGTCGGACGGCTCGTGTATCTGGGGTTCTCGCGAGACGAGCAGACGATGGGATTCGCCTTCCCCAAAGACGAGCGCGAGTCTCTGATCGCCTCGGACCCGAGAAAGTTCCTGATGCCACCCAAGGCTGACCTTCGTTACAACTGGGTGTGCGCCCGGCTCTCATCGCTTGACTACGAGGAGATGAAAGAGCTGGTGATCGATGCCTGGCAGATGGTCGTACCCCGTACGGTCGCGGTCGCTTACCTGGAGCGGGGACCTGACCGGTAACACTTCTATCTGCCCATTAAGGTTCATCGGCTTCTAGATGACGACGCGCCTACAAGATGTGGTCGTAGTGAACCCCCGGCCCAGGTCAAGGGCCGGTTGTGGCTGCCGACAGTTGGACACGTTGTGGAATCGCGGGTGTGGTGTACCGCAGAAGGCCGGGCGCGGGCCCGGTTTCGCTGCCCGGGGGACTTTTGGGAGGGTGCAGGGAGCATTCTGGGCGACGGTTCGGGCGGACCAAGCAGCCTCGACGTCGACGCCCGAGCCGCCGATCTGCTCGGGTGGCGATTGATGTCACGGGGTGCCCCGGCAAGCCCAGATGAATACTTATGTCACGAAGCTTCTCGCTAGTTCGTGCGAGAGTTGGCGGGTGAAGCCATCGGAACTGGTGACAGTTGAGTTGAGCGAGCACGAGCGCAGGGTTCAACAAGGGCTCGGCCAGTGGGGCGGACCGGCCTTCTGCACACCGGAGTTAGCGAGGGCCATCGGCTTCGCCTCGGTTACCGAGCTGCGAGAGGCAGCGCCTCGGATCAGCGACTCCTTGCGCGACGGCTCGACGTTGAGCCGCCTCGACTGGTTCCGAGTGCTGGCATCGACCGAGATCGGTTTCGGGAGTGACATCTTCGGCGCAGGTGTGGAGTGGTCTACGGCAACGGGCCTGTCGGACTCGGAATCGCTGGTGACGCTCCGGTCACTCCAGCGAAAGCTCATTGGAGTTGTCGCCGGTCTGGTCCGGAAGAGAGACGCATCGGGCGGTAGGTAGGCCCCTGGCTGGACGACTCGATCTTCGGCGATGGGGCGCAGAGGTCTCGGTCGGACATACCCTTCCAGGGATGGCCTATCCTGCCCTAGACCGAGGAGCAGCTCGCAGGGATGTCAGCGTCATAGATCGCTGGGCGGAGCGGGTGGATCTGCTGTACAAAGAGGAGCTAGCCGGCCTCGACCTTCGGTTCGACCCAAGGGATGACAGGGGCCGAGAGGACGCGTTGCGGGAATGGGAACAGGCTGCAATGCGTGATCGCGAATGGGCGGATGGTTATCGCCGAGGGCTTACCGACGCCGTCGCCGACTCCGATGA
>CAZCCS010000062.1:0-12204 GCA_964497005.1 uncultured Acidimicrobiaceae bacterium
CCGGGGGGAGGGCCGGACAGGCCTCGACCCGAACGTTGACTCGTTCGTGGGGGGACTGTCGCAACCAACCACCACCCCGAACCGCTCTCGCTTCTCTCCGGACGCGACGAAGGACCGGCGGGGGGGACAGCCGGTCCTTCGTAAAGCTCGAGGGGCGAGGGGGGTCGCCCCGAGCAACGACTCCATTATGGGAAAGTTTTCACGATCGCGTCAAGAGACATTCGTCACAGTCTCCATCTGGGATGACGATGGGCCGGCGGGCCCGCTTCGTGGTCGAATTGGCGCGCATGCCATCTCCCACTCCCATCTGGACTCCCCCGCCCGAGAGGCGCAAGGCCTCCCGGCTCCACGCCTACCTGGAGCGCCTGGGTTTCGACGGATACGAGGCCGCCTGGGACTGGTCGGTTTCCCGGGACACAGGCGGCGAGTTCTGGGGCGACCTCGCCGACTGGTCCGGCGTGATTTGGCGCCGCCGGCCTGACGCCCTCCTCGAGCCCGACGACAGCCGGGTGCCCGGCTGGCGCTGGTTCCGCGGCGCGAGGTTGAACTACGCCGAGAACGCGCTGCGCCTGGCCGCGACGATGCCCGACTCGCCGGCGGTGATCGCCCTCTCGCAGACCAGGCCGGAAATGCGCCTGACCTGGTCCCAGCTCGCAGAGTCGGTGGCCGCGGCGAGGGTCGGATTGGTCAAGGCGGGCGTTACCCGGGGGGACCGTGTCGTTGGTTACATGCCGAACATCCCCGAGGCGCTGGTGGCGATGCTCGCGGCTGCCAGCCTTGGCGCGGTGTGGTCCAGCTGCGCGCCCGAGACCGGCGTGACGGGAGTGCTCGACCGTTTCTCTCAGGTGGAGCCCAAGGTTCTGCTCGCTGTTGACGGGTACCGCTTCGGGGAGCGGAACATCGAGCGAGGTGAACACGCCGAGACCGTCCTCCGCGGGCTGCCATCGGTCGAGACCGCAATCTGGCTGCCCTACCTCCGCCCGGACGCCGCGCCGCCGCCCGGCTGGATTTCTTGGCAGGACTCGTGCGCCTCGCAGGCCGCCGGCGGAGGGAAGGCGACACTCGAGTTCGAAGACGTCGACTTCGAGCACCCCCTTTACGTCTTGTTCTCTTCGGGAACGACGGGACGGCCGAAGCCCATCGTGCACGGACATGGCGGCATCGTCCTCGAGCACCTGAAGGCGCTGGCGCTGCATTTCGACCTCGGTCCGGCGGATCGGTTCTTCTGGTTCACGACAACCGGCTGGATGATGTGGAACTTCTGCGTTTCCGGCCTGCTCGTCGGATCGGCCGTCGTGCTTTTCGACGGAGACCCCTCATGGCCGGGTCTGGACGGCTTGTGGCGGGTCATGCAAGAAACCGGCACCACGTGCGGCGGGGTCGGTTCCGGCTATCTGGTCGCCTGCCAAAAGGCCGGTCTGTCACCCAAGGACTCGTACGGCCTGGCTGGCCTGAAAACGCTCGGCGCCACAGGTTCCCCCCTCCCCCCGGCCGCCGCCCGTTGGGTGTACGACCACGTTTCCGACGACATCTTGCTCGCCTCCTTCAGCGGCGGGACCGACGTGTGCACCGGGTTCGTTGGCGGGAGCCCCCTCCACCCGGTGTGGCCCGGCGAGATCTCATGCCGGTGCCTCGGTGCGGACGTCGAGGTGTTCGACGACTCAGGGCATCCGGTCGTTGGGCAGGAAGGTGAGCTTGTCCTGGCCCGCCCGCTGCCCTCGATGCCGGTCGGTTTCTGGGGTGACGCCGATGGCTCGCGGTATCGCTCGGCGTACTTCGAACGCTTCCCCGGCGTGTGGGCGCACGGCGACAGGGCGACGCTCACCGATCGGGGGACGGTGGTCATCACCGGTCGCTCGGACGGGACCCTCAACCGCGGCGGCGTGAGGATCGGGACGGCGGAGTTGTATGCGGTGGTGGAGTCGTTGTCGGAGGTGGCCGACAGCTTGGTGGTGCATGTTGAAGACCCTGGTGGCGGCCCCGGTCAGATCTGGCTGTTCGTCGTCAGAGCCCCCGTAACTGCGCCAGCCAACGCGGGCGAGGCACCGCCCGACGCGCCGGCGCTGGAGGAACGGATACGCAAATCGCTTCGCGAGTCGCTATCGCCTCGACACGTTCCCGACCGCGTCGTAATCATCCCGGCGATCCCGCGGACGCTTTCGGGAAAGAAGCTCGAGGTCCCGGTCAAAAGGATCCTCGCCGGCGCCGATCCCAACGAGGTGCTGACCCTGGCCTCGGTTGCTAATCCGGAGAGCCTGGAAACCTTCAAAGCCCTCGCACGCGAGCGTTGATACGGCCGTTGGCGTCAGGCCGGCGTCGACTCTTCGCCCGACGCCAGCCGCTCCAGCAGCGGGACAGCGGCTTCGAGAACGCCGCGCTCCTCGTCGGTGAACTCCTGCAGCCGCGAGGCGAGGTAGGCGTCCCGTCGGGTTCGGATCCCGTCCAGGAGATCGAGACCCGCTGCGCTCGGAGCGAGACGGGCGACGCGTCGGTCCGCCGGGTCGACCTGGCGCTCGACGAAGCCCTGCTCCTCGAGTCGCGCCGCGATGCGGGTCATCGAGGGCGGAGCAATTCGCTCTACAGCCGCGAGCTCGCCGAGAGTCACTTCGCCGCGCTTGGCGACGACGGTCAAGGCAGACAGCTGCGAAGGGGTGATCTCACCGACCGCTTCCTGTCGGAGCCTTCGGGACAGGCGAAGAACAACCAGCCGTAGCTGGCTTCCCAGCGAAGTCGCCTGCGCGCTCATCAGGGTGAGTGTAGGCCGCACGGACAGATGGTCCCCAAAGCTGGCACCATTAAGGACGTGCCGATGCGAGAGGACTGTCGCCACTTCCAGAGTCGGACCTATGACACCGGCGAGGTGGCGCGCTTCTGCGTTCTGAACCTCGCCCCGGAGGCCCCGTGGCGCTGTCCCGACGGCTGCGAACGATACGAGCGCGACATCATCGACACCACGTTCGTGACCGGCTCCCTCGTCCGTCCGAGCGTGGAGGATGAGCCCGACGAACCGGCCGGCGACGTCGCTTCGGTCCTCGACGAGGCCGACTCGATCGTCACCGCCGCAGGACCGGAGATCCTTGCCGAGGTCGAAGCGGAGCGCGGCAATCGCCGGTGGTGGCAGTTTTGGAAAAAGGGGGACGGCGGCGACGGGATCCGCCTGAGCAACCGCTGACCGGCCGCGCGACGCAGGTTAGGCAGATAAGCCGTTGACGCGACGCGAACGGATAACAGCCAGGTTCGCGGCCGTCGCGGCGCCCGCAGCCTCCCTGGTACTGCTGCTCGCATCCTGCTCCTCCGGAGCAGACGGGTCTGCCCCGTCGACCAACCCGGCGGGCTCCACGCCCTCGACAACCGTTTCCGCCGCGGGAGCGACGACGGGCTGGAGTTGGGCTCGCGCCAGCAGCCCGGCGTTCTCGAGCCTCGATTCCGCGCCGGCCACGACGCTCGCCGCCGTGCTCGCACCGTCGTCGCCCGGGTCGGCATGGGTCGCGGCGGGCACGCGCAGTGGCGGTGGTGGCAATTCGAGCGCGTTGATTTGGACATCACCAGACGCGCAGTCCTGGACCCCGCAACCGCTGACCGGCGCGGGCGTGTACAGCCAGGCGGCAGCGGCGGCCGCATGGAAAGGCGGCACGGTGGTAGTCGGCTCGATCGGTCAGGGCGTGAACAAGCACGCAGCGGTGTGGATCTCGCCCAACGCCGGCGCACCGCTCGCATCGGTCCCGGTCTTGGACACCCCACCGGTTGGCGGAGCATCCGGTAGTACCGGTGGCTCATCACAGGGCGGGCCGGCATCTGAGATGGACCTGGTGACCGCTGGGAACCTGGGCTACTTCGCGGCAGGCACTCTCGCGGGGCAGCCAGCCATCTGGTATTCGACCAACGGTCTGCAATGGTCGATCTCCACCCAAGCAACCAAGTTCTTCGACGGGCTGGACAACCCGAGGATCAACGCCCTTCTCGCAACCCCGGGCCAGGTCTACGCCGCCGGTTCCCTGAATGGCGGCGCCGCGACCGACGCGGGGCTGTGGAGCACGCAGGACGGGCTCAACTGGCGCGCGGCCCAGCCCCCGGTCGGCGCGTTTTCCGGCCAGGGCGATCACGTCATCACCGGCCTGGCCCAGTTTGGGACCGGGCAAGCGGGCAACGTCGGCCTTGTCGCAGTCGGTGGGCTCGATGCCGGAGGTGTCTGGGCGCCGGCCTCTTGGATCTCACCCAACGGCCTCACGTGGAGCCAGCCCTACGCAGCGTTTCCTCAAACGGGCGTCGACGGCGGCCTCGTACGCGCGGTCACCGCCGTTCCGACGCTGGCCGGGACATCGATGTTGTTCGCGGTCGGAGGCAGCGACACCTCACAACAGGTCTGGCAGTCGTCCGACGGGTTGCGTTGGACACAGATCCAGCTCCCGGCGCCGGCTGCGTCGTCCGCGGGGTGGCATGCGACGATCGTCGCGTCCAGCGGCGCGTCCGTAGCGGTGGCCGACGGGGACCCGGGGCAAGCTCACCTTCTCGTTCATTCCGCTACCTCCTGGAGCGAACCCTCCGCCAACCCCTCCGTACTTGGGCCGGTCGGCCCTCTCGAGCAGGCAGTGGGGCTTCAGGCGATCGCAGGGAAGCTGGTTCTTACCGTCCGGGTATCCACCCCGCCTCAGGCGATCGGGCCTCCGGCGGTGACGACTGCCTCGTTGTCTTCGTCCGACGGGGTCACGTGGATAGGCGACGCAACCGCCGGCCCAGTGAGCGCGGCGGTCCCCGGTCCCCCCGGAGCGAACGCTGTTGGACTCCTGCGCTCCACGTGGATCGCTGCCGGGCACACTCCCGGATCCTCATCCACCGGTGACAACGGACCCGCCGTCGCCTGGACCAGCCCCGACGGCTCGCACTGGACAAGCCCCGAAACGTTGGATGCTCAACCTGCAGTGTCAACCGAAACGCCCCAGGCAGTCTGTGTCAGTTCGACCGTCGCAGTGGTGGTCGGCAGATCCGCGCAACCGCTCTCCGGAAGCTCCGCGGCGGGGTGGTACTCGACAGACGGCGCCCGCTGGAAGCAGGCGAGCATCAGCCCGTCGGCTCCTGCTGGGTCAGCCGAATGGATGGACGGCTGCATCGCTACCGAATCGGGTTTCGTTGCGTTCGGCGCGACCGTTTCATCCGGATCGCTGGTGCCGGCGCTATGGACGTCCACGGACGGGTCGCGCTGGTCGCTGCAGAGCACCGGCTCACTCGGACACACCTCGCCCGCGCCACTCACCGCACTTGCCGCGTCCGGGTCGCACTGGATGACTTTGGCCGGCTCGGGCGAAGGCACGGCGAACGCCACGCAGCCCGCGCCCGGGAACCTGGACCCGCGCGGATCGTACGCCGCAGCTGTCCTGTACCCGCCTTCAGCGACTGGAGCCGCGGTTTGGATGTCCAGTGACAGCGGGACCAACTGGCAGCGAGTCGATGGCGGTGATCCCGTTTGGGCAGCGGCGACTGGCGCCTCCCTCGAGCAGGCGGGCTATGCGGGATCTACCGCGGTGGTAGCGGGGATACTCGACGGCAGATTGGCGGTTTGGTCGGGCACGCCCGCGCTGTAAGTCGCTTCGATCTCGAACGACTTCCACATCTCGGCGTAACGACCTCCCTCCGCGACGAGCTGCTCATGAGTTCCGGACTCCACGACCCGACCGCCGTCGAGCACGACGATCCGGTCAGAGCGCCGCGCCGTCTGTAGGCGGTGGGCGATGACGACAGTTGTGCGTCCCTGAGATACCACGTTCATCGCCCTGCTTACCCTTGCTTCCGTCGCCAGGTCGAGGTTCGATGTCGCCTCGTCGAGCAGAAGGATCGCAGGATTGACGAGCTCGGCCCTCGCCAGCGCGATCAGCTGGCGCTGCCCCGTGGACAACGATCTGCCCCGCTCGCTGACCCGGTGAAGGTACCCGCCCGCAAGCCCGGCGACGACTTCGTGTGCTCCCACCGCACGGGCGGCTGCTTCGACCTCGGCATCGGTGGCGTCGGGCCGACCGTAGGCGATGTTGTCCCGGATCGTCCCCGAGAATAGGAACGCTTCCTGCGGCACGTACCCCAGATGGTGCCGGTACGCGGCAAGGTCCAGGCGCCTCAGGTTCACGCCGTCGATCAGGACTTCTCCGGCGGTCGGGTCGTAGAACCTGGTGACCAGCTTGACCACCGTGGACTTGCCGGCCCCGGTCTCTCCGACCAGTGCTACCGACTCGCCGGCGCGGATGTCCAGGTCGACGCCGGAGAGCGCCTCCCGATCAGAGAATCCCGATGGATACGCGAAATGCACGTCCTTGAACGAGATACGCCCGTCGACGCGGTCGGGTGTGATCGGGTTGTCGTCTTCTTGGACCAACGGACGGACGGCCATCAGCGAGTTGATCTGCGCGGCGGACGCACCCGCCTGCTGGTACGAGTCGAACGTCTGGGACAGCTGCTGGATGGGGCTGAACAACAGACCCAGGTAGAGCAGGAACCCGACGAGCTCGCCGGCGCTCAGCGAGCCGGTCGCGATCATCGCCGAACCGACACCGAGCACGAGGACGGCCGCGGTGTCGGAAAGCAAGTCCACAAAGGGGAAGTACAAAGCGACTAGCCGCTGCGCACCCAACCGCGCCTGGAGGTATCCCAGCGACAGCCTCCGGAAGTCACGCCGGTTGCGGCTCTCCCTGACGAAGGCTTGCGACTCCCTGACACCGCTCAGGCTCTCTTGCATGCTGGCGTTGACCGCTGCAACGCGCTCGCGTGCACGTTCGTAGGCCGTGGCGGAAAGCCGGCGGTACGCGGCAGTGGCTATGGCGAAGGGCACCAGCACCGACAGCGCGACCAGACCGAGCCGCCAGTTCCAGATGAGAAGCGCGACCGCCACGCCGGCGAATGTGAGCATGGCCACGACGGCGTTGATCAGACCGGACTGAAGCAGGTTGGAGAAGGCGTCGACATCGGTCGTCATGCGGGTCATGATCCGACCCGCCATCTCATGTTCGTAGTAATCGATCGACAGCCGCTGAAGATGGGACCAGATCCGCACCCGCAGCGCCAGCAACAATCGCTCGGCGGTGCGCCCCGTCACCAGCACTTGGAGCATCGAATCCGCGAGATCGAGAACGGCGACCAGTAGAAACACCCCAGAGGACAACCAAACGACCCTCAGCGCGCCCCGAGCGACCCCTTGATCGAGTCCCCACCTGATGAGGATCGGACCGGCAAGGGTCGCGAGCGCGTCGAGGATGACCAGGACCAGCCCGACCAAGAGGTACTTCCGGTATGGGCGGACGAAACGGCGCAGGGAAAACGACTGATCGTCTTGCGCCTCCGCCCACACATCCACTCCGGGTTCGTCCTGGACGGGCGGGAGCGCAGCCACTTGGGCAATCAGTTCTGGAGTCGCACCGAGAGCTCCCATCCAGTTGCCTCCGCCGCCGCCTCCTCCCCCGCCGCGACCGAGTCCCCCGCCGATCGATGCTTGCCCCGTCGTAGCGAGCCGGGCGTCGAAATCGGCGTCCTCGGCGTCCTCCTGCCGCCACAACGACTCGGTGACGCCTCCATCCTCGGGCTCTGAGCCGGCGTCGTCGCCTGAGAGATTCGTCTGGCCAACTACCAACCCGTCGACCGAATCGTCCTCGGACAGCGCGCCGACGCCCTCGGCGTCCTCTCCTGGGCCGGCCAACAACGTCCGGTACGCGGAGCAGCGCGCCATGAGCTCCTCGTGGGTCCCCTGATCGATCACCCGACCGCCTTCGACCACAGCAATCCGGTCGGCGAGCCTCAGAGTCGAACGACGGTGTGCGACGAGGATCGTCGTCCGGCCCTGCATGACCCGCCGGAGCGTCGCGTGGATCTCCTCTTCCACCCGTGCATCGACCGCGCTGGTGGCGTCGTCGAGTATGAGGATCCTCGGGTCGGTCAACAGGGCTCGGGCCAACGCGATCCGTTGCCGTTGGCCTCCGGAAAGGGTCAGACCCCGTTCTCCGACCATTGTCGAATAGCCGTCGGGAAGCCGCGATATGAAGTCATGCGCTTCCGCGGCGCGCGCGGCGACCTCCACCTCCTCCTGGGATGCGTCGGGCCGCCCGTATGCGATGTTGTCTCGCACCGAATCGGAGAACAAGAAGCTCTCCTCGAACACCACGCCGATCTGGCACCGTAGCGACGACAACGTGACATCCCGCACGTCGATCCCGCCCAGGCGCACACTTCCCTCTTGCACGTCGTAGAAGCGCGGAAGGAGTAGCGCGACCGTCGACTTGCCGGATCCCGACGCTCCCACGAGCGCTACCGTCTCCCCGACCCCAACATTGAGGTCGAATGTTCGCAGCACCGGCTGGCTTCTCAGGTAACCGAAGCTCACCCCGTCGAACTGGATGGAGCCTTCGACTGGAGGCAGTTCGAGGGCGTCGGCGCGTTCCTTGACCACCGGTGTCGAAGCGAGGAGATCCAGCACTCTCTCGGCTCCCGCGCGTGCCTGCTGGCCGACGATGAGCAGGCCGGCAAGCATTCGAGCGGGGCTGGCGAGCTGCACGAGGTATGTCGCGAAAGCGAGGAACGTCCCAATCGATATCTCATGGTTGATGGCCATCCATCCGCCCAACGCGAGCACCGCGACCTGCCCGAAGACGGGTATCGCCTGGAGCACCGGCTGGTACCGCGCCTGCAACCGCACCGCGCGTAGTCGTGACCCGTAAAGGACCTGTGCGCGCTCGATAAGCCGGCGCAGCTCGGTTTCCTCCTGCCCGAACCCCTTGACGACCCGCACTCCGGTCACCGCTTCTTCGACCACGACGGCGACCTCGCCTTCGCGCTGCTGGGAGTCCCAGCTGGCAGGGAAGGTCTTCTCGCGCATCTTGTACGCGGACAGGATCAGCGTCGGCACGACACACAGCGAAACGAGCGCGAGCAGCGGCGAGTAGTAGAACATCACCGCGAGCGACCCCACGAGGAGAAGCACGTTTCCGCTCATGATCGGAAGGAATGCAAACAGCCCCTGCAGCAGCCCGACGTCGGAGTTGGCGCGGGACACGAGCTGACCCGTCTGGAGTTCGTCGTGCCGGGCGAAGTCGAGCCTCTGAAGCTGGTCGTAGATGGCGTTTCGAAGGTCATTTTGGAGGTCGAGGCTCACCCGTCCTCCGACGAAGCGACGCACGTAGGCCGCCACGAACCGGATCGCCGCGAAGAAACCGAGCACGACCAGCCAGGGGGCGATCGACGAGTGGCTGCCCGCCACGACGTCGTCGACAATCTGCCTCTGAACCGCCGGAACCGATGCCGTCACACCGCTGCCGACGAACGCGGCGCCGAAGGACATCACCACGTTGCGTCGATGGGGTCGCAACCACGGAAGCAACCGCCGGATCCATCCGGGTTTCGCAGATCCAGTCGGCATCAGTGAGTCATGCTAACGATCCGCTGCCGAATTTCTTGCGAAAAGATGACGGCCAGGCGTGGGGTTGGGGCCCCCACGCTCTGGAGGAGGCCGGGGGCCCCGGCCAGGCCAGTGTTATTAGTCCAGTCCCCCTTCGAGCCATGTCCGTGGCGTGGCGCGGGCGCCGGGCACGCCCCAAACCAGGTTCTCCATGAAGATCCAAGTACGCCGGTGGATGGCCGAAGGACCGTAGGCATGCAGGGCCATCTTGTGGCGCGGGCACGGGTAGCCCTTGTTGGAGTCGAATTCATACGCGGGATAGTTCGCCGACTCGCCCCGCATCATCCGGTCCCGGGTCACCTTGGCGAGTATCGACGCGGCCGCGATGGAAAGGCAGGTGGCATCGCCACGGATGATCCTGCGGCTGGTCCCGGGTCCGACGAAGTCCCAGTTGCCATCCACGAGAACGTGGTCGGGTTGTACCCCGAGGCCTTCAATGGCTCTGCGCGCGGCGAGGCGCTGAGCGTCCGCCATCCCGATCGAATCGCACTCCTGTTGGGTCGCCGAGCCGACCGCCCAGGCCTCGCACCAGTCCGCAATCCTGGCGAACAGTCGCTCCCGCTCGGCTTCGGTCAACATCTTGGAGTCGCGGACGCGATACACACGACGGCTCTTCGGCAACACGGCCGCGCCGACGGTGATCGGTCCCGCCCAAGCCCCGCGGCCTACTTCGTCGACTCCTACGACCACATCGTGGCCTTCGTCCCAAAGCGAACGTTCCACAGCCAGGGTGGGAGCACGGCTGATCATTGCCGATCCCGCTCCCGCCCGTACCGGGCCAGAAGCAGGCCGTCTCCTTCCAACAGCCCCTCGAGACGGAAACGGCTCGGTTGCTCCAACGGCCTATCCCCCGAAAGCAGCAGGTGCTGGGGACCGGCGATCACGGGCGAGAAGGTGATGCACATTTCGTCGACGAGGTCATGGCTCAGCAGCGAGTGAACCAAAGCGGGGCCACCCTCGCAAAGAATGCGCTCGTAACCCAACCCAGCGAGGTGGTCGACGGATTTGCGAAGGTCCACGTCATCCTCTCCCGACAAGACGACGTGAGCGAGATCCTCGAGCTCGGGGTGCTGTTTCAACGCTGCGACCGTGGTTATGACGATGGGCCGGTAGCCCTTCAAGAACACGCGATCTTCCGAGCCGAGCAGCCCCCGCCGGGTGACTACTACAAGCGGTGGCACCGGTTGCTGCCCCCTTGCCTGTCGCCGTCGCTGGACGTCTTCACTCAGCGCGACCGGTCCATATCGCTCTATTCGAGCGGTACCTGCGCCGACGAGCACTGCGTCCGCCACCGCACGCATCGCCATGAACGCTGCCCTGTCCGCAGGGCCACCGAGCTCCCGACTCCTCCCTTCGATCTCAACTGCACCGTCCATGGAGACGATGAAGTCGGCGCGGAGACTGAGCGCGGGAGGGAGCGCGTAGAACTCCTCGAGGTCCTGATCCCCAGAGAGGACAGCCGCGCTCGGCAGAAGCTGCCTGATCAACGAACCGGGCTCAACGCAGCTGCGCCACTGCGTCCGACTCGCTCGGGTCAGCCGCTGTCGACAAGAACGCGTCGAGGATCTCGCGGGCGACCTCGGCGCTGGTGAGCCGAAGGCTCAGGGCGAGCACGTTGGCGTCATTCCACCTGCGAGACCCCGCCGCAGTCTGAGCGTCGACGCAAAGAGCCGCCCTCACACCGCTGACCTTGTTGGCCGAGATCGACACGCCAGTGCCTGTCCAGCAGCAGACCACACCGACGTCGGCGTGGCCTTGGGCCACCGCCTCGCCCACACGACGACCCACCTCGGGCCACCACCCGGGTGCTGAGAGCATGTCGACGTGGTGACCTAGCTTGGTCAAGTGGTCGCTGATCGCGTCAACCAGCGGCGTCATCTCGTCGGTCCCGAAGGCCACTCGCACAGCAGAAGCTTATTGACCAGAACTGGAAGACCTGTCTCGGGCGCGCCGCCACGAGCCTTCGGCGCTTTAGGATTCGTGGGGATGCCGTTCGGTCAACCGGAGGAATCCGCTGTTCCCGTGCTGGGCACGACCGCGGTGTTGGTGCCGGTGAAGTCGTTTCGCGACGCCAAGTTGCGTCTCGCTCCGGCCCTGTCTCCAGAAGGAAGGGCCGAACTGGCGCGAAAGATGGCCGACAGGGTGGTCGCATCCGCGGGGAGCCTCCCTGTGGCGGTGGTATGCGACGACCGTGAAGTGGCCGGCTGGGCCCGGTCAGCCGGCGCACTGGTGATCTGGGAGCCCGGCCGCGGGTTGAACGGAGCGGTCCAAGATGGCGTCAGGCGACTGGCCGGGTTCGGAGTGGAGCTGGTTATCGTCGCAGCAGGCGACCTGCCGTTGGCGCGAGATCTCACCTGGATCGGTGACTTCCCCGGCATAACGATCGTCCCCGACCGTCACGGCGATGGCAGCAACGTCATCGCCGTCCCACCGTCCGCTGGATTCAGCTTCTCCTACGGCCCGGGCTCATTCGCACGCCACCTGCACGAGGCTAAACGGACTGAGATACCGTTCCGGGTCGTTCGCGACACCCCTCTCGCGTGGGATGTGGACGTCCCCGACGACCTTGCTGTTGTCACGGTTTAACAGGACCGATGTCCCGCCCACCCTCGCGGGCGGGACACACGCTCCTTAGCTAGCTGGTCGCGCGCTTCGCGGTGGTCTTGCGAGCGGTCGTCCGCTTGGCGGTTGTCTTCTTCGCAGGCGACCGCTTGGCGGTCGTCTTCCTGGCGGTGGTCTTCCGCGCGGTGGTCTTCCGCGCGGTGGTCTTCCTGGCC
>CAZCCS010000063.1:0-12185 GCA_964497005.1 uncultured Acidimicrobiaceae bacterium
ATGGCGTCGGCCATTGACGGTGTCGTCAGCCCCGCGACGGCGATCGAGGTCGGGCAACTCGGCGGGGTGGGCGTCCTCAACCTCGAGGGTCTGTGGACCCGCTACGAGGACCCCGAGCCGCTCTTCGATGAGATCGCCCAGCTCGACACCGACAAGGCGACCGCCCGGATGCAGCAGATCTACGGCGAGCCGATCAAGCCCGAGTTGGTCACCCAGCGCATCCGGGAGATAAAAGACGCCGGAGTTGTGTCGTGCGCATCTCTCACACCGCAGCGCACTGAGCAGTTCGCTAAGGCGCTCGTCGACGCCGAACTGGACCTGTTCGTCATCCAGGGAACGGTCGTGTCCGCAGAGCACGTCTCCAAGACGGTCGAACCGCTGAACTTGAAGCGGTTCATTCGCGAGTTCGACATCCCCGTCATCGTCGGCGGGTGCGCCTCGTACCAGGCGGCTCTGCACCTCATGCGGACCGGGGCTGTGGGAATCCTCGTCGGCGTCGGTCCCGGCCATGCGTGCACGACCCGGGGCGTGCTCGGGATCGGAGTCCCGCAGGCGACCGCGATCGCTGACGCGAGAGCAGCACGCGCGCAGCATCTCGATGAGACCGGTGTCTACGTGCAAGTCATCGCCGACGGCGGGATGGGCACAGGCGGCGACATCGCGAAAGCCATCGTCTGCGGCGCCGACGCGGTCATGATCGGATCACCGCTGGCGGCTGCGGTCGAAGCCCCGGGCAAGGGCTACCACTGGGGGATGGCCACGTTCCATCCGACCCTCCCCAGAGGCGCCAGGGTCCAGACGACGATCCGCGGAACGCTCAAGGAGATCCTCGTCGGCCCGGCCCACGAAAACGATGGACGCCTCAACCTCTTCGGCGCTCTCCGGACCTCGATGGCCACGTGCGGCTACGAGTCGGTAAAGGAGTTCCAGAAGGCGGAAGTGATGGTCGCGCCGGCCCTCCAGACGGAAGGCAAGAACCTGCAGCGCGCCCAGGGCGTCGGGATGGGCCACTAGCCGCGACCAAGTGCCGACCCCCCAAGCCACTCACGCCCTTTCGCCTGACGGGCCGATCCTTGTCGTCGACTTCGGGGCCCAGTACGCGCAGCTGATCGCCAGGCGGGTCCGGGAGGCCCACGTCTACAGCGAGATCGTGCCCCACACGATCACCGCAGCCGAGATCGCTGCAAAGAAACCCGCCGGCGTCATCCTCTCCGGTGGGCCGAAGTCGGTCAACGTCGAAGGCGCTCCCGAACTGGACCCAGGTATCTACGCCGCCGGTGTACCGGTGCTAGGCATTTGCTACGGCGCGCAGTTGATCGCCCGGCAGCTCGGCGGGATTGTCGACGGGTCCGGCAAAGGCGAATACGGACGGACCGTTCTGAGCCTCACCTCCGACGGTCCCGCGCCTTCGGTGCTGTTCGCCGGAGTGCCCCCGACCTTCGACGTGTGGATGAGCCATTTCGACGCGATCACGCAAGCGCCTGCTGGTTTCCGTGCGACGGCTGTGACCTCGGATGCGCCCGTCGCCGCGTTGGAGGATCCGGCCAGGGGCATCTACGGCCTGCAGTTCCACCCCGAAGTCGTTCACACCCACGGCGGCCAGGAGATCCTGAAGGCCTTCCTATACGAGGTGTGCGGGTGCCGGCCTTCCTGGACGATGACCTCGGTCATCGAAGCGTCCGTGGAGGCCATAAGGAAGCAGGTCGGCACCGAGCGGGTGATCTGCGGCCTGTCCGGGGGAGTCGACTCGGCGGTCGCGGCGGCGTTGGTGCACAAAGCAGTCGGCTCGCAGCTCACATGCGTGTTCGTCGACACCGGCCTTTTGCGAGCGGGCGAAGCGGAGCAGGTCGAGACCACGTTCACGGAGCAATTCAACGTGGACCTGGTTCACGTGAAGGCGGCCGACCGATTTCTCGGGGCACTGGACGATGTGATCGACCCGGAGCGCAAACGAAAGATCATCGGTGAAACGTTCATCCGGGTCTTCGAAGAAGCGGCGGCCGACCTGGGCGAGGCACGCTTTCTCGTTCAGGGCACTCTCTACCCCGACATCATCGAATCGGGCACCAAGGACGCCGCCAAGATCAAATCCCATCACAACGTCGGCGGTCTCCCCGACGACATGCAATTCGAGCTTGTCGAACCATTGAGGAATCTGTTCAAAGACGAGGTAAGGGCGGTCGGCGAGGAACTCGGGCTGCCGGAGGAAATCGTTTGGCGCCAGCCCTTCCCCGGGCCCGGACTCGCGGTTCGGATTGTGGGAACAGTGACCGCCGAGCGCGTCGCCATCCTTCAGGCGGCAGACACGATCGTCACCGAGGAGATCCGGAGAGCGGGTCTCTACCGGGACCTGTGGCAGAGCTTCGCTGTCCTGCCGGTCGTGAGGACCGTTGGGGTGATGGGCGACGAGCGAACCTACGCGTACCCGATCGTCATCCGGGCGGTCACGTCCGACGATGCCATGACCGCGGACTGGGCGCGGCTGCCCTACGAGGTACTCGAACGGCTCTCGAGCCGCATCATCAACGAGGTGCCCGGAGTCAACAGGGTCGCATTCGACATCACGTCCAAGCCTCCGGGCACCATTGAATGGGAATAGCCCCTACGAGCTGGTAGCCCGCCGGCCGTCCATGCCGGCGTTCGGCGCAGCACGTTCCACCAGGTCGGGGATGACCGCGCCGAGCTCAGCGGGGTCCCACCGTTCACCCTTGTCGATGGCCGGCCCGGCGACCCAGCCTTCTGCGACGCTGATCTGCCCGCCGCGCACGTTGAACACCCGACCGGTGACCCCCTTCGACTCCGGGCTACCGAGCCAGACGACCAGAGGCGCGATGTTCGCCGGCGAGGCCGCGTCGAACCCTTCCGGCCGTTCTGGCTGCTGGCCGGCCACGGTGAGGTTCTCGGTCATCCGGGTGAGGGCAACCGGTGCGATCGCGTTGACGGTCACTCCGTACCGACCGAGCTCGAGCGCGGCGAGGATGGTGAACGACGCGATGCCAGCCTTTGCGGCGCCGTAGTTGGTCTGGCCCACGTTGCCGTAGATACCTGAAGGGGAGGAGGTGTTGATGATGCGGGCGTCGTTGTCCTCACCCGCCTTTGAACGCTCCCGCCAGTACTCGGCCGCGATCTTGCTCGTGTTGAAGGTGCCCCGGAGATGAACCCGGATCACCGCGTCCCACTCGTCCGGCGTCATGTTCACGAGCATGCGATCCCGCAGGATGCCGGCGTTGTTTACGACCACGTCGAGGCCGCCGAAGGTGTCGATCGCGGTGCTGATCAGCCGCTGAGCGCCGTCGAAGTCCGAGACATCGTCGCCGTTGGCGACAGCCTCGCCGCCCATCTCGCGGATCGCGTCCACCACTTCGCCGGCGGGACCCTCGGACCGGCCGGTCCCGTCCACCTCGGCGCCGAGATCGTTGACGACGACCTTGGCGCCCTGCCGGGCGAACTCGAGCGCGTGCTCCCGCCCGATCCCCCGGCCGGCGCCGGTGACAACGACCACCCGGTCCTGGCAGATACCGATCATTTGTTTCGTACCTCTCCGTCGTCGAACGCCGGCCGGTTTCGTCATCCGGGCCGCACAAAATTGGCCCGCCACTTTGCCGTACCCGGCGCCGTCACCGCCAACGGGTACCGTGGATCGAGCAAATGGCGTCAGAACCCCAGCTCGATCCCGACCCGCTCGGCCATCAGGGCCGGGCGCTGCTCGCAGACCTGAACCCGGCGCAGCTTGCGGCGGTCACCCATCCGGGTGGACCGCTTCTCATCGTGGCCGGAGCCGGATCGGGAAAGACCCGGGTGCTCACCCACAGGATCGCCTGGCTCATATCCGAGAAGGGCTTGTCCCCGTTCGAGATTCTCGCCATCACCTTCACCAACAAGGCTGCCGAGGAGATGCGCGACCGGGTCGAAGGACTGGTCGGTCGCGTCGCGCAGCGGATGTGGGTTTCGACGTTCCATTCGGCCTGCGTGAGGATCCTTCGGCGCGACGCGGCACGGCTCGGCTACCGGAGCAACTTCACGATCTACGACCAGGCGGACGCGGTCAGGCTCGTCGGGTACGTGGTGCGCGACCTCGATCTGGATCCGAAGAAATTCCCGCCGCGTGGTATCCACGGGTACATCTCGGCCGCGAAGAACGAGCTGGTCGACTTCGAGAGTTTTTCCTCGACCGCTCGCACCATCATGGAACGGAAGGTTGCCGAGGTCTACCGCGAGTACCAGCAGCGCTTGCTCGCCGCCAACGCCATGGATTTCGACGACTTGCTGGTCGTCACCGTCAATCTTTTTCAAGCATGCCCCGACGTGCTCGACCATTACCGGGAGCGGTTCCGTCACGTCCTGGTCGACGAGTACCAGGACACCAACCGCGCGCAGAACGAGCTGGTGCTGCTGCTCGCCGGCGCCCACCGGCAGGTCACCGTCGTGGGCGACAGCGATCAATCGGTGTACGGCTGGAGAGGCGCCGACATCCGCAACATCCTCCAGTTCGAGGACGCGTTCCCCGACGCGACAGTCGTAGTGCTCGAGCAGAACTACAGGTCGACGCAGACGATTCTCGAAGCGGCCAACTCGGTCATAGCGAACAACGCAATGCGCAAGCCGAAGGCGCTTTGGACCGAGCACGCCGGCGGCGAGCTAGTCGTCCACTACCACGCTGAGGACGAGCACGACGAGGGTTCCTGGCTGGCGGCCGAGGTGGTGCGCCTGCACCGGGCGGAAGGCGCCGGGCGGGCCGACGGGAGCGACTACCAGTGGGGCGACATCGCAGTCTTCTATCGCGCCAACGCCCAGAGCCGGGCGATCGAGGAAGAGCTGGTTCGTCGCGACGTTCCGTACAAGGTCGTCGGAGGGACCCGCTTCTACGACCGCAGAGAAATCAAGGACGTGCTCGCCTACTTGCGGGCGATCGCCAATCCCGAAGACGAAGTGTCGTTGAAGCGCATTGTGAACGTGCCGCGGCGCGGGGTCGGCGACACGAGCGTCGACCGCCTGGACAGGTGGTCACGCCAGAACGGGACTTCCTTCGCCGACGCGGTGGGCCATGCCCAGGAAGCGGGGGTGACCGGCAAGGCGCTCGGGGGGCTGGGTTCCTTGACCGAGCTGCTGTCGGAGCTGCGGGGCGAGCGCGACAGGGGCGCGGGCGCGGCGTCGTTGCTTGAAGCGGTGATGGACCGCACGGGCTACCTGGCCGAGATCGCCGCCGAGCAGACCGTCGAGGCGGCCGGGCGCGTCGAGAACCTCGAGGAGCTGCTGGGCGCGGCGAGGGAGTCCGAAGATCTGGACTCGTTTTTGGAGCAGGTGAGCCTGGTGGCCGACGCGGACGAGGTCGACGCGGACTCGTCCAAGGTGACCCTGATGACCTTGCACACGGCGAAGGGCCTCGAATACCCGGTCGTGTTCATGGTCGGAATGGAGGAGGGCGTCTTCCCTCATCTCCGCTCGCTCGGTGAACCCGACGAGCTCGAAGAGGAGCGCCGGCTTGCGTACGTCGGGATAACCAGGGCAAGGGAGCGGCTCTACCTTTCAAACGCCTGGTGTCGGACGCTGTGGGGGCAGACGCAGTACAACGCTCCGAGCAGGTTCATCAGGGAGATACCCGAGGTGCTGATCCGGACGGACGGCGGCAGCCGGCGCAGGGGGTCCGGGTCTCGGTCCGGCGGCCGGGGCGGTCTGAGCGGCCGGGATGAGATAGTCGAAGCAGCCATGCGGCGCGGCAAGGTCGGCCCGGTTCACGGCACGGGCGCGGAACGCCTCGAGCTGCGGGCCGGCGAGACGGTCGTCCACGCCAAGTGGGGAGAGGGTGTCGTGCTGTCTGTTCAGGGCGAAGGGGAGAAGGCCGAGGCGAGGGTGCGTTTTCCCTCGGTCGGAGAGAAGCACCTGGCCCTGGCGCTGGCCCCGCTCAAGCGGGCCTGACCGTCCGACCGGCCCCGAGTTCTTTCAGCAGTTGGCCGGTGGCGGCCCGGTCGAGCCGGGCAGTTCGTAGACGGTGGCGTTGCTGCCGGGGAGCGTTGTAGTCGGCGCGGTGGTCCCGGTTGCGGCGCTCGTTCCGCTGCCGGACGCCGACGCCGACCCGGTGTAGGAGCTTCCCGTGAGGATCTCCAGGTTGTAAGGGGTCGGCGTGAGGTCGGGCGCCTGTACGAGCGTCGCCCCGCCCGGCACTTTGGCGGCGATCTGCTCGGCGGCGGTCTTCGAGTCCGGGGCGTAGCGGATCTCGGTGGTCGAATGCCCGTACCCCGGCGACGCGACCACCCCGGCGTGGTATCCCTGCGAAGACAACCACTGCACCATCGAACTTGCCTGACCCGAGTTTCCGCTGCCGTTGGCGACTTCGATGCTCACCGATGACGGCGCCACGGTAACCGGGGGAACCGTCAGCGCCGGCCCTGTACTTGAGGAGTGCGACGGGGTGCCGGAGGGGGCGGGCGGCGGGGTGTTGCCGAAGGAGTTGAACGCGGCGACCGCCGCTGAGGCCTGAGGTTGCTGTAACCCCAGGACTTGCGCGCCCCCGCCGGTGGTGAACGGATACGTCGGGATCGTCACGCTCGGGATGACAGCCGTGTTCACCGAACGGAACGTGCGGGCAAGGTCGAGCATGAGGCTGGAGCTGAAGGTGCTGTCCACGGTCAGGTTCTTGGTGACGCTGGCTATCACGTCATTCAGCGCGATCGGATTGGTGAACTCGCCTTCGGCTTTCTTGATCATCTTCTTGACGAATGTCTGCTGGCGCTGGATCCTCGCGAGGTCGCTCAGCGCCTCGTAGTGCCAGGAGCCGTTTTGGAAGTACTGGTAATGGCGGGACCTGACCAGGGCCAGGGCCGCGTCACCTTGGAAGGTGATGCAACCGGGCGCCGGAACGCTCAGGCCTGAGTAGACATCCTTCGCAGGCGTCGGGAAGTAGAACTTGATCCCGCCCACCGCGTTGCTTATGTCGCGGAACGAGTCGAAGTTCACTTCGACGTAGTGGTTGATCGGTATGCCGAGGTCCTGCTGGATCGCCTGGACCAGAAGAGATGGACCGGTGTCGAATGCAGTGTTGATTCGGTTGCTGCCGTGTCCAGGGATCGAACCCCACAGGTCGCGTGGGATCGACAGGATCATCAGCTGCTTGGTCGCGGGGACGACCCTTACCAGGATGATGGTGTCGGATCGTTGGCCGGAAACCTGGGATGAACCGCCGAAAGCCTGCGAGTTGCCGTTGTTCGCGGCGATCGCGGCACGACTGTCGCTGCCGACAATGAGGAGGGTGAAGGGAGCTCCGCCGCCCGTGTCCTTCTGGGTGAGGGTGCTTACGTTCTTCGTGTGGATCTGCGCGAACCGCCACTTGACGTACCCGTAAGCGCTGGCGGCTCCGAGGATCGTCAACGCCACCAGGACGTTGGCGGTGATCAAGACGCGGCGCGGCCAACGGCGCCGGCCGATCAGCCTCGACCGGCGGGGGGAGGAGTGCGCGCCACGCCGGGGCGAGCTTCCTGCTTCCCATCCGCCGTCAACCGGCGGCCGGCGATAGACGGTCCTGGGGGGAGAATCGTCACGCGGTGTGATTACATGATTTTACTGGGCTGTCCCGCCGGGAAGGGGTCGCCCCCCGCCCGAGGAGCGTGCCCCGGGTGCCGGTTGGCCCGCCCCTACGGCGACCTGCGAGTATCTGTGACCGATGGAGCGGCCCTACCGGGTGGTAGTTGCCAAGCCCGGGCTAGACGGGCACGACAGGGGAGCGCGGGTCATCGCGCGCGCCTTAAGAGAGTCGGGGTTCGAGGTCATCTACACCGGGCTGCACCAGACGCCCGAGCAGATCGCGGAGACGGCGATACAAGAAGACGCCGACGCGGTGGGCTTGTCGATCCTGTCGGGGGCGCACATGACGCTGTTCCCGCGGATCATCGGCGAGCTGGAAAAGCGCGGCGCCGGCGACGTTCTGGTGTTCGCGGGCGGGATAATCCCCGAAGCGGACATCGCCGAGCTTGCCAAGGCCGGTGTCTCGAGGATCTTCACGCCCGGCGCCCCGCTGGGCGAGATAACCGGTTGGTTGGAGCAGACATTGGACGAGCGGGAGAGCGCGAGCACCAGCTGAGAAGGGTCGGCTGGGAAGGGTCGGCTCACCAGGGTCGGCTCACCAGGGTCGGCTCACAAGGGTTGGCGCCCGAGGCATTCCTTGCTGGATCCAGAAGACGAGACAGGAGCGAGAGTGGATCTGTTCGAGTACCAGGGCAAGCAGTACTTCGCCCGGTTCGGGATACCGGTTTCGGCCGGCGGAATCGCGGACACCGTTGAGGAAGCGGTCGCCCAAGCTGACCTGGTCGGCTACCCGGTGGTAGTCAAAGCGCAGGTGCAGGTCGGTGGGCGAGGCAAGGCCGGAGGGGTGAAGCTGGCGACCAACGAGGACGAGCTGCGGACCCACGCCGGCAACATCCTCGGGCTCGACATCAAGGGCCACGTCGTTCACCGGCTATGGATCGAGCACGCTTCGGACATCGCCAAGGAGTACTACGCGAGCTTCACCCTCGACCGCGGGGCCAAGAAGTACCTGGCCATGGTCTCCGCCCGGGGAGGAGTCGATATCGAAGCCGTCGCAGAGGAGGATCCGGCGGCGATCGCGCGGCTGTACGTCGACCCCGCGCAGGGTTTCAGCGAGGCGACCGCCTTGCAACTGGTCGAGGACGCTGGTCTCGATCCGGAAGCAAGGGAAGGCGCGGCGAAGATCCTGGTCGACCTGTTCCGCTGTTATGTCGAAGGTGACGCCGACCTGGTGGAGATCAACCCTTTGATTCTTACGCCGGAAGGGCGGGTTCATGCCCTTGATGCCAAGGTCACCCTTGACGACAACGCGGCATTCCGCCATCCGGAGTGGGACGAGTTCCGCGACATCGACGAGCTCGACGAGCGGGAACGTCTCGCCAAGAGCAAGGGACTGCAATATGTGGGCCTCGACGGTTTCGTCGGCATCATCGCCAACGGCGCCGGCCTGGCAATGAGCACTTGCGACGTGGTCAACCAGGTGGGCGGCTCGCCGGCGAACTTCTTGGATATCGGCGGTGGCGCCAATGCCGAGGTGATGGCCAACGCCCTCGAGGTGATCAACTCCGATCCGAAGGTGCGCGCCATCTTCATCAACATCTTCGGGGGCATCACCCGCGGTGAGGAGGTAGCCAACGGGATCGTTCAGGCGCTCGGTCGGGTATCGATCAAGGCACCGATGGTGATCCGCCTCGATGGCACCAACGCCGACCAGGGACGGGAGATCCTCAAGTCGGTCCTGTCCGACAGGGTGATGTCCTCGCCGACCATGCTGGACGCGGCCCGCAAGGCCGTCGAGCTCGCGGGAGTAGCGCAATGAGCATCTTCGTTGACGAGAACACCAAAGTCGTGGTTCAGGGACTGACCGGGGGACAGGGTCGTTTTCACGGGCTACGCAACAAGGCGTACGGCACCAAGATCGTCGCGGGCGTGACTCCGGGCAAGGGCGGCCAGGACGTTGAGGGCATCCCGGTGTTCGACTCGGTTGAGGAGGCTGTTGAAGCCACCGGCGCCGACGCATCGTTCGTCTCGGTCCCTCCGAAGGGCGCAGCGGCGGCGATCCTGGAAGCCGCTGCCGCCGGCATCCCGTTCGTGGTCTGCATCACCGAGGGCATTCCCGCTCACGACGAAGCGCGGGTCTATAACACCCTCATCGAGTCCTATCCCGGCACCCGTTTGCTCGGTCCCAACTGCCCCGGCGTAATCAGCCCGGGCAAATGCAACATCGGCATCACCGCCGGCGAGATCGCCCTGCCCGGGGGTCCCGTCGGGATCGTCTCTCGATCGGGCACGTTGACATACCAGGCGCTCTACGAACTGAAAGAACTTGGTGTGGGTGTGACGACCTGTGTCGGCATTGGGGGCGACCCAGTGCCGGGGACGAACTTCGTCGACTGCCTGGCTGCGTTCGAGGCTGATCCCGACACCAAGGCGATCTCGATGTTCGGTGAGATCGGGGGCTCGGAGGAGGAGAAGGCTGCCGAGTTCATCGCCAAGGAAGTCACCAAGCCGGTGGTGGCCTACATCGCCGGCGTGACCGCTCCTCCTGGCAAGAAGATGGGCCATGCCGGCGCGATCATCTCCGGTTCAAAGGGAACTGCCCAAGCGAAGATGGAGGCCTTGTCGGCAGCTGGGGTTCATGTGGTCAACAACCCCACCGAGGCCGGCGAGAAGATGGCGGAGATCGTCACGGGGCTTTAGGCCACCGTGTTCGCAGTTGCGCCGCAATCGCCGTTCCGGTGCTGGGTAGGGAAAGCCTGCTATGGCAGTTTTTCTCTACCCAGCGTTCGGACTTAGCGGCCCGGATTCGCTTTGCTCGTAAGCATCGACGCGTCCGCCGTTCCCTCCCAGGTCGGCGGGGTCGGCCGATACGTTGGCAGCCTTCTCGACGCGCTGAACCGACGCGACGACGTGTCCCTCGTCGTGTTGACCGGTACCGGCGACGCGCAACGGTGGCGAGATGTTGCACCGCGCGCGACGTTCCGTGACGCCGCTCCGCGGTCGGTGCCCGCGCGTCTCGCGTGGGAACAGGTGTCGCTTCCCGGTCTCCTTCGAAGGATCAAGCCTGCGGTCCACCACGGAACTCACTACACCTTCCCGCGGCGGGCGTCGGTGCCGAAGGTGGTGACCATCCACGACCTCACGTTCATCGAGCATCCGGAGTGGCATTCGAAGGCCAAGGCCGCGTTCTTCGGAAACGCGATCAAGACTGCGGCGCGACGAGCGGATGTCCTCGTCTGCGTGAGCCACACGACAGCGGACAAGCTGTCCGCGCTGCTCGAACCGGCCGGCGAGATCGTCGTGGCGCCGCACGGCGTGGACAACGACAGGTTCAGGCCCGGGGAGGATCCCGCCTCTCCCGACGCCGAGGTGCTGCGCCTCCTGGAGGTGAGTTCCCCCTACGTGCTGTACATGGGGACGGTCGAGCCGAGGAAGGATGTGCCGACCCTGGTCCGCGCCTTCGACCGGCTTAGTGGCAGGCACCCTGCGCTGTCGCTTGTGATCGCCGGCGGAGGGTGGCCCCGTGGCGAGGCAGCTTTGACGGACGCGATCAACGCGTCGACCCATCCCGACAGAGTGAAGCGGCTCGGATATGTCGCCGAAAGCGACGTGCCGCCCCTGCTCCGCCAAGCCGCCGCGGTGGTCTACCCCTCATTGGAGGAGGGTTTCGGCCTGCCAGCGCTGGAAGCCCTTGCGTGCGGGACCCCGACTGTCACCACCAGAGGCTCGGCGATGGAGGAGTTCGCCGCCGGCGCGGCCCTCCTCTTCGACCCCGGCGATGACGCAACACTGGCGGACCTGATCCACCAACTGGTCCTCGGAGATCCCACCCTCGACGGACGAAGGTCAGCGGGCTTGGAGGCCGCGGCGTCTCACACGTGGCAGGCGAGCGCCGAACGCCATCTTGAGGCGTACCGGCTTGCCGCCGGCCGCTGAGCGCATCCGCTACTTCCCGTTGATCTTTCCAAGCCGATCTTTGCCCAGGTCGCCGCCGCCCTCGTTCCGGCCTTTCGTACCTGCCTCCAGCGGCGGGCCGAGGTTCTCCAAGAACCATGTCCGAAGGTCGCCGCTCAGCTGCGCCCGGGGGCCGTTCTCGGCAGGGTTGTAGAACGCGGCGTACGCTTCGGCGAAGAACTCCCCGGGGTTGGCGAACATGTAGTTGGAGAGGGCCAGCGCGCGCGTGTCGGCTTCGTAGCTCACCCAGTTGTTCTGGTAGTCCCGCTGGTAGATCCGGTTGCCGTGCTTGACGCGGTCCCCGCCGCCGTTCGCGAAGGTCCATGGGTGGGTGAGCGCGACCCGCAGCCACTCGACCGCTTTGTTGACCTTGGCCGTATTTTCCTCGCTCGGGTCACGCCACCTTTTGAAGCTCGGTGAGGCTCTGTCGTCGGTCAGCTTCTTGAGAAGATCCGAGCTGTGGGGAGTCCTTTCATCGTCGATCGCTTCGGCGAAAAATGCTCCGAGAGTCTTCTGGTTTTCAGGATGGACCATCACATCTGGGTCGAGCCCAGCATCAAGGAGAAACGCCCGTGCGACACTGGCCGCCCCTTGGGCTCCGGGGTGGCGTTGCCAGCCGCCCCACATCGACTTGCCGGACTCGGCCGCTTCCCAGCCGATCTGCTGGTCGACGGCATGGCCGACCTCGTGGCGCACGGTGTTGACAAGGAGGT
>CAZCCS010000064.1:0-12183 GCA_964497005.1 uncultured Acidimicrobiaceae bacterium
TGATATACAAGAGGTTTCGCGGCGCCAGGTCAAGCATTTCCCTTGCATGACAAGGAGTTTCGAGCGTTAAGCTGCGAAAACCCCTTGTCCTGCAAGGCTTTTCGCCTCCAGGGCATTTTCCAGTACTTCGCCGATATCAGACGCAAGATGGAACTTCATCTCGTTCCGAACTGCTTCGGGGACGTCCTCGAGGTCATCTTCGTTGCGAGCAGGCAACACAACTTCGGTCAGCCCTGCGCGGTGTGCGGCGAGCACTTTTTGCTTCACCCCTCCGATCGGAAGGACTTTGCCTTGCAAAGTGATCTCACCGGTCATGCCGACTTCAGAGCGAACTGGTCTTCCTGTGAGAAGACTGACTATGGCCGTCGTCATGGTCACACCTGCCGACGGTCCGTCCTTCGGTATCGCGCCTGCAGGCACGTGGACGTGGAGACGCTTGTGGTCGAAGGCGCCTTCAGGAAGCCCTAACTCGGCACCGTGCGCTTGCGCGTACGACAGCGCGATCCGCGCCGACTCCTGCATGACGTCGCCGAGCTGCCCGGTCAAGGTCAGCCCTCCGTCCCCGTCGGACGCGCTCGCTTCGACGAACAGCACGTCGCCGCCGATCCCGGTAACTGCGAGACCGGTTGCCACACCCGGAACCGAGGTGCGCTCGGCGACTTCCGGACGATGACGCGGGCGCCCTAACCAGGAACGCACGTCGGAACTGTCTATGCGAATGGGCTCGCCAGGTTGCTCCGAGGCGACCTTGGCAGCAGCCTTGCGCAGCAAGCGACCGAGCTCGCGCTCGAGACCGCGGACGCCTGCCTCCCGCGTGTACCCGTCTATGACCGCACGGATCGCATCGTCGGTTACGACAACTTCACCGTCCAGAAGACCGGCTCTGCCCAGTTGGCGCTGGAGGAGATGGTCGCGAGCGATGCCGACCTTCTCGTCGTCGCTATACCCGTCGATGCGGACGACTTCCATCCGGTCATACAGCGGACCGGGTATCTGCTCCGCGTTGTTGGCGGTCGCGACGAACAAGACGTCGGACAGATCAAGATCGACGTCAAGGTAGTGATCCCGGAACGTGTGGTTCTGGGCAGGGTCGAGAACCTCCAGCAACGCCGCTGAGGGATCCCCGCGCCAGTCGCTCCCGAGCTTGTCGACCTCGTCGAGAAGCACGACGGGGTTCATAGTCCCGGCGTCTTTCATCGCGCGGACGATACGGCCGGGCATCGCGCCGACATAGGTACGTCGGTGTCCTCGGATCTCCGCCTCGTCGCGCACACCACCGAGAGCGACGCGCACGAACTTGCGGCCCATCGAGCGGGCCATCGACTCGCCGAGCGATGTCTTGCCGACACCCGGAGGCCCGACCAGGGTCAGGATCATCCCACCGGCACCACGGCCGCCGGTTTGGGAAGGTTCACTTTCAAGACCACGATCGACGCGCAGCTTGCGCACCGCGAGGTGTTCGACGATGCGTTCCTTCACCTCGTCGAGACCGGTGTGATCGGTATCCAGGATCGATTTGGCCTGGTTCACGTCGAGCCGATCGTCTGTCCGCTGTCCCCACGGGATCTCGAAGATCGTGTCCAGCCAGGTGCGGATCCACCCATGCTCGGGGCTCTGCTCGCTGATCCGCTCGAACTTGTCGATCTCGCGCTCGATGGCACCCCGGACCGCCTCGTTGACGTCCAGAGTCTCCAGCCTTGAGCGGTAATCCTCGCCTGATTCCGAATCAGTACCCTCGCCAAGCTCCTTCCGGATGGCAGCGAGCTGCTGGCGCAGCAGGTACTCACGCTGTGTGCGTTCCATACCCTCCGCCACGTCGCTGCGGATCCGGTCCTTCAGCTCGAGTTCGGCGAGAGTCTCGCGACCCCACGCGAGGACCAGCTCGACCCGCTTCGACGGGTCCAGCGTCTCGAGCAGCTCGACCTTCCTCTCCACCGACAGCTCGGGCCAGTAGCCGGCCGTGTCGGCCAGCTGACCGGGATCGGACACCCCGCGCAGCATCTCACCGAGCCTGGCTATCCCCCGGTGCTCCGCGATCGCCTCGAAGACCACACGCAGCTCGCGGGCGGCTTCCTCGGCTTCGGGTCCGGCAGGGGCCTCATCGACCGGCTCGATTCCAACCCACAAGGCGGCGCCGGCGGCCGCCGTGGCAGCGCCGATGACTGCCCTACCCTGGCCGGTGACGACCACGGCTGGAGTCCCGCCGGGAAGGGTCCCGGAGCGCTCGATGGACGCGATCGTCCCGACCCGGGCGTAGCGGCCACCGCTCGGATCCGGACCGTCGGTGCGACCGATCCTCGGCACCAGGACCAAGCGGTCGCCGGCCCCGGGGGCGGCTTCCACCGCCGCCTTCGCCTCGGGGGTCTCGAGGGCCAGGGTTATGGTCATCCCGGGCAGCACGACACCTGCGTCCAGCGGCAATAGCGGCAACGCTGAGGTGGCAATGGGGGGCATTAGATCTCCTCTTCAACAGGGTGTAATCCTGTAAGTCGTTCCAGGATAACGGTTGACCGAGGAAACTTGTTCCCCTGGGACTCAACTTTCCCCTTGCCCCAGGGGGTGGGACGATAGGTGGCCGTGGACGACGAGCAGGAGCGCCTGGAACAGGCCAACCGGGGCGAGCTGCCGTGGCGCCGTTGGGGCCCTTATCTCTCCGAGCGGGCGTGGGGCACCGTACGCGAGGACTACTCGGCGGGAGGCGACGCCTGGTCGTATCTGCCGTTCGAGCATGCCTCCTCGCAGGCGTTCCGCTGGAGCGAGGACGGGATGATCGGCGTTTGTGACCTTGACCAGCAATTATGCCTCTCCCTGGCTCTCTGGAACGGCAAAGACCCCTGCCTCAAGGAGCGGATGTTCGGGCTGACCTCCGAGCAGGGAAACCATGGGGAGGACGTCAAGGAATACTGGTGGTACCTCGACGCGACACCGACGTCCTCGTGGCTGGTGTGGCGCTACCACTACCCCCAGAGCCGCTACCCCTACGAGGACCTCCTGCAGGAGAACCGGCGCAGAACCCGGACCGACCCCGAGTACGAGCTTCTGGACACCGGGATCTTCGCCGACGACCGCTACTGGGCGGTGACGGTGACCTGGGCGAAAGCCGCCCCGGAGGACCTGCTGTGGAGGATCGAGGTCCGCAACGCCGGACCCGAGGAGGCGATCATCGAGGTCCTGCCCACCATCTGGTTCCGCAACACCTGGAGCTGGGATCCCGATCAGCCGGTTCCGAAGCTGACCGAGCAGGGACCGGGCTCCGTGACCGCAAGGCACCCGGTTCTCGGCGACTGGGTCCTGAGGGGCGCAGGCGAACCTGAGCTCCTGTTCTGCGATAACGACACGAACACGTCCAAGCTCTTCGGCTCTCCCGGGCCGGCGTATCCCAAGGACGGCATCGCCGACCATGTCGTCCGCTCGGCTCCGACGGTCAACCCGGGGATGAACGGGACGAAAGCGGCGTTCCGGTATCCGCTCAAGGTGTCTCCCGGGGAGAGCCGGGAGCTGCGATTGAGGTTCTGGAAACCCAGCGAGGGAGCCCGGGCGACACCTGACTCACCTGAGGGCGACCTGGCGATCTACTTCGACCGTGAAATGGCGGACCGGCAGGCGGAAGCCGACCGCTTCTACGAGCGGCTCACCCCGGCCGACGCCACAGCTGAGGAAGCCCGGGTGCTACGGCAGGCATCGGCGGGGATGTTGTGGTCCAAGCAGTACTTCCATTTCAACGTGAAGCGGTGGCTGGACGGAGATCCCAGCCAGCCCCCGCCCCCTCCTGGTCGCGGCCTGATCCGCAACGGCGACTGGACCCACCTCGACAACCGCGACGTCATCTCCATGCCGGACCCGTGGGAGTACCCGTGGTACGCCTCGTGGGACCTGGCGTTCCACTGCGTCGCACTCGCCCACCTCGATCCCGAGTTCGCCAAGCGCCAGCTGATCCTGCTCGGCCGGGAGTGGTACATGCATCCGAACGGCCAGCTGCCCGCCTACGAGTGGAACTTCAGTGACGTCAACCCGCCCGTCCACGCCTGGGCGGCGCTGCGTGTCTGGGAGATCGACTGGCAGGCCAGGGAGCAACGCGGCGTCGACGCACGACCCGACTTCGAATTCCTCGAGCAGGTCCTGCACAAACTCCTTCTCAACTTCACGTGGTGGGTGAACCGCAAGGACGAGGCGGGCAACAACCTCTTCGAAGGCGGTTTCCTCGGACTCGACAACATCGGGCTGTTCGACCGCTCGAAGCCCCTTCCGGTGGCGGGTCGTCTAGAGCAGTCCGACGGCACTGCGTGGATGGCGATGTACTGCCTGAACCTGCTCGAGATGTCGCTGGAGCTGGCCCTGCACGACCCGGTTTACGAGAACCTGGCCACCAAGTTCTTCGAGCACTTCACCATCATCGCCCACGCGATGGAGCAGTTGGGTATGTGGGACGACGAAGACGGCTTCTTCTACGACCTGATCGTGTACAAGGCAGGCGGGTCTCAACCGGTGCGCGCCCGATCGGTGGTCGGGGTGGTGCCGCTTTTTGCCGCGACCGTCCTCGACCAGGATCTGCTCGATCGGCTGCCGTCGTTCACCAGACGGCTGGAGTGGTTCGTCGAGAACAGGTCGGAGTACGCCCATCACGTGTCCCGCTCACCCGATGGGAGCAACCAGGGGCGCGTACTGCTGTCAGTGGTCGGGCGGGACCGCCTCATTCGAGTGCTGTCGCGCTGCCTGGACCCCGCGGAAATGCTTTCGGATCACGGCATCAGGTCTTTGTCCCGATACCACCTCGACCACCCGTTCACTCTCAGCCTCGATGGCTCGCAATCGAGCGTCGACTACGAGCCGGCGGAGTCGACGACCTCGCTCTTCGGGGGCAACTCCAACTGGAGAGGCCCGGTCTGGTTTCCACTGAACTATCTGCTGGTCGAGGCGCTGGACCGCTACGACCAGTTCTTTCGTGGGGACCTCACAGTCGAACATCCCGCCGGCTCGGGCGCGGAGCTCGCCTTGGGCCAAGTAGCCGATGACCTCGCCAAACGGTTGGTGTCGATCTTCCTACCGGACCAGTCCGGAAGAAGGCCAGTCTTCGGGCGTTTCGAGCTCATGCAGGCAGACCCCTCTTGGCACGACCTCATCCCGTTCCACGAATACTTCCATGGCGACACGGGCGCCGGGTTGGGAGCCTCGCATCAAACCGGCTGGACCGGGCTGGTTCTGGACCTGATCGCCGACCGGCGCCTGGGCGGCAGGAGGTAGCCGACGATCCGACCCCACCCGAGCTGACCCGGGACCGCGTACAGTCGCTCCGATGACGGTGCCGAAGGAAGTGCCAACAGAGGTGGAAGCGTCGATCAGGCGGCTGGTGGCGCGGTACTGCCACCTGGTCGACGACGGGGACGTCGACGCCGCCGCGCAGCTTTTCAGCGACGACGCCAGGTTCATCAATCTCGGAGAGGAACTGAAGGGTCGTGACGCCATCCGCGACATGCTGGCGGACCAATCGGGCGGCCCAAGGTTGCATCAGGTGACCAACGTGGTGGTGAGCAACGGATCGCACGACGGAACCTTCCATTCGGTTTCGGACGTGTCGGTCAACGCCAAGCGAGGCGAGGTGTGGTCAGCGGTGTTCGCCGGTCGTTATCACGACACTTTCGCGGGAACAGGACGGAGCATGCGATTCACCCAGAGGATTCTCACCGGGCGCTGATCGACGGCTCCAAAGTCGGAAGGATGCCGGGGTCGGACAGGATCGGTTCGAGCGCGATCTCTGCTGCCCCGAGCAGGACAGACTCCGAACCGAGGCTCGGCGGCACCAGCCGAACCGCAAGATGAGCAGGTGTCACCAGGCCGGAGCTCATCTCGGCGTGGATCTCGTCGCGGCGAAGGCTGAGCAGATCCGCCAATAGCCCCGCCAGGACGACCATGTCCGGGTTCAGGCAATTCACCAAGTTGGCCAGGCCGATGCCCACCCAGCGCGCGACCCGGTTGACAGCTTCGTTGGCTTCGGTCTCGCCCTGTCTCGCGGCGGCAAGGACCTCTTCCACCACCGTCCGCCCGCCGGGGTTGCGCCCCGCGAGCCTTACGAAGGCATCCTCACCGATCTCGGTCTCCCAGCAGCCGCGTGACCCGCAGCGGCAGGCTAAACCGTCCGGATTCAGCTTCATGTGGCCGACCTCGCCGCCGTAGCCGTGTGAGCCCTCGACCAGGCGACCGTCGACCACGATTCCGCCACCGACCCCCACCTCGCCGTAAATGTAAACGAGGTTGGCAGTCTCGGCACCGACACCCCTCACGTGCTCGGCGAGCGCGCCGAGGCTGGCATCGTTACTGCAGTACACCGGCAGGGTCGAGCCGATCGAGTTCTCAAGGGTTTCACTGATCGCCCCACCCAGGGGCACCTCATGCCATCCAAGGTTTGGTGCAACATGGACCATGCCGTCCTCGCGGCGAACGACCCCCGGGACTGCAACCCCCACTCCGGTCAGAGTCGCTTCGGACCCCAGCTCCGACTGAATGGATCCCGCCTCGCGCCCGATCACGACGAGCACCTGCTCCGGTGACCTCGAGGCCTCGGAGTCGAGCCGGACCTCCGAATGCTGAACAACCTGCCCACCAGCGGCCACCGCGGCCACATCGATCGCGTCGACCCCCAAAACTATTGCCAGGACCAGAAGACGATCGTCTCGGACCTGGACCACGTTCGACGGACGACCAGGGGCCCGCCGGTCGGTGGTACTCCGCTCGACGACAAGATCGCGGGCGACCAGGTCATCGACCAGTGCAGCAATGGTGCTTCGGTTCAGCCCCAGTATGCGCGTGAGCTCGGCCCGGGACGTGGAGCCGTGGCGATGGACGTAGCGAAACAGTGCAGTGAGGTTGTGCCGCCGGACCGCGTCTTGGGTTGTGCCCTTGAACTCGGCTCGGGCTGGCACGACAGACGGCTCCTTCTTAGCTGCGGCGGAAACTGGACCACGCCGGCCCCGGCTGAGCCGGGATCAGACGTGCGTAACGCTTCCCGACATCGAGCCCCGGCGGGACACGGAGTCGACGACGATGGCGAAGAGCAGGACCGCGCCGGTGACGATGAATTGCCACTGCACCTCCAAGCCGAGCAGGTAGGTGCCGTTGTATATGCCGCCGATAACGAGGCCGCCGATGATCCCGTGCGACATCCTTCCCCGCCCACCGAACAGCGAGGTTCCGCCGATAACGGCCGCAGCGACGGCGTAGAGGACCAACTGTCCTCCGTTTACGTTGTTGGACATCCCGCCGAGCTGAGAAGCGTAGAGGATGCCTCCGATGCCAGCCGTGAACGCGCACAGGACGAACGCCCAAGTTCGCACCATCGTGACGTTGACACCGGCTCTGCGTGCAGCCTCGGCGTTGCCGCCGATCGCATAGATGTAACGCCCATACCGCATGCGCTGCAGCAAGAAACTCCATGCCACGAGTATCCCCAGAACTATGAAGACGAAGAACGGAACGCCTTTCAGCGTCCCGACATGGGCACGGTTCAGGTTGCAGACCACGACCAGCAGGACACCGAGAGCGGCGGTTAACGCAATCTTGATCAAGGTGAGGCTTCGAGGCGGAGCGACCAGACCACTTCGGCGACGACGTTCGTCTCTGAGGAACAGACGGAGGCCGAAGAGCGCGACCAGGACGATCATGATGATCCAGCCCGCCGCTGGCGTGACGTTCCCCCACATCAGGTTGTAGAGGGCTCTCAGGTTGGAGCTGCGGCCGTTGAGGCTCGGGTATCCGGAGAACGGTCCGAATTTGAGAACGATGAGCAGGACGCCGTTGAAGATGAGCAAGCCGGCCAGTGTGACGATGAAGGAGGGCAGTCGCAGACGAGTGATGAGCGACCCCTGTACCGCCCCGACGAGCGAAACGGCGACAAGGGCGATGATGATGGCCACCCACCACGGAAAGTCCGTCGTCACGGGCTGCACCAATTGCACGGCAATCGCGCCGCCCACCGGCCCGAGGAACCCGATGGACAGGTCGATCTCACCTAGCAGCAGGGCGAAGATCTCCGCCATGGCGAGGACCATGAAGACTGCGCTCTGCTGAAAGAGATTGATGATGTTTTCAGCGGACAGGAAGATGTGGTGGGGGCTTATCGCCTGGAAGACGATCGTTATGATGATCAAAGCGAACAGAACCGGCAGGATCCCGCTCTCGCCGCTCTTGACACGCACCCACTGAGCACGCACGTACTCGCCCAGTGTTTGCGCCATGATCTCGGGAGGCACCAGCGGTGCGGCGGCCTCAGGCGCGGTCACGTCCTCCGCCGGCGGCAGAACCTCCGTCTCAGAAGGTGAGCTGCCAGGGGGTGAGTTGGTGCCGGTGTCGGGTTCAGTCTGCGCCACGGTCTGTACCTCCAGTACCGACGGGTGCTTGGGTGGTCCCCAGGCCCAGCGCACCCGTGGTCATGTATTCGACGATGCTTTGGCGGTCGAAAGCCGACGCTTTGTCCTCCACGACCATCCGCCCCAGGTAGAGGACTGCCATACGGTCGGCTACCTCGAAGACATCGTTCAGGTTGTGCGACACCAGCAGTACCGCCAGGCCGCGGTCGCGAAGCCGGCGGATCAGGTCAAGCACCTGGGCGGTCTGCTCCACGCCCAGCGCGGCGGTCGGCTCGTCCATGATCACCAGCTTGGAGTTCCACATCACCGCCATGGCCACCGCCACTGACTGCCGCTGGCCGCCGGACAGCGAGCCGACCGGTTGCCGGATGGACCGAACCGTGGTGACTCGCAAGCCTGCGAGTGTCTCGGCGGCCGCACGCTCCATGTCGTCCTCGTCGAGGACGCGGTAGCGGAGCCTTTCCCTGCCGAGAAACATATTTTGAACGATGTCGAGATTGTCCGAAAGGGCCAGGTCCTGGTACACGGTCTCGATGCCAAGCCTGGCGGCGTCGTGGGCGCTGTGGAACCGAACTGGACGTCCTTCCCAGTAGAACTGCCCCCTCTCTGGTTCGTAGATCCCCGATATGCACTTGATGGTGACCGACTTCCCGGCGCCGTTGTCCCCGCATAGCGCGGTTATCGACCCGGCCGGTACGTCGAGATTGACGTCGGTCAGCGCCTGGACGGCCCCGAAACTCTTGTAAAGGCCTCTGATCTTGAGAAGGGGCTCAGCCCCGTTCGCCTCGACCATCTAGTCCCTTTCCTCAGTGGCAACACTACGCCTGGTTCCGACGCGACGCCCGGACCGCCGCCGGCGAATTCTCGGCGGCGGTCCGGTGCATCGACGACTCATGTGACTACGGGGTGATTCCTGCTGCGCTGCATGCAGCGGTGCCGACTGCCTGGCACAGCGAGGCAGCGCTGATGAACTGATCCTTGATCACCGTCGAGTTCATGTTGGCGCTGGTCACCCACACCGGCGTGAGCAGAGATGCTGGCTGCGGGCTACCGGTGACGTTCGCGGGCGGCGATGTGGTGGAGTTCACAAGACCCGACGGGGGCGTCTGGTTTGCCCGAATAATCGTTGCCAGCGCGACCGCATCCTGTGCCTCGAGGTAGACGGCCTTGTAGACCGAACCGCACTGGTATCCCTGCAGGACCCACTCCATACCCTGCAGCGTGGCGTCCTGACCGGTGGTCGGGATCTTCTTGGCACCCACACCCTTGTTCTTCAGGTCGTTGATGACCGCGTTGGCGAGGCCGTCGTTGGCCTCGACGGTGGCGTTGATGTTCGGATGTGCCGTGAACTGTTGCTGGAAGATCGTCCCACCGGTGGCATTGACCCAGTTGGGGGTGATTTGCTCGCCGACCAGGGTGTAGCCCTTGGAGTTCTTCAAGCCGGCCGTCAGCGGGGTCTTCGCCTGGCCCCAGATGACCGAGTTGTAGCCCTGCGCGAACGAGACGGCGTTCGGGTCGGTGTCCTCACCGCCGCTCAACTCGAAGACCTGGGGATTGGAGACATTCCAGGCTGTGACGCAGTCCTCGAGCCCCTGGCCTATGAGGTTGCCGACCTTGACGTTGTCGAAGCTGACGTAATAGGTGTTGGTCCCGGCGAACGTGGCCCGGTCGTAACTGATCAGCTTGACGCCGTGCGATGACGCGAGCTGCTGTACCTGCGAGCCCACGGTGCTGTCCAGCGGGTCGAAGACGAGGACTGATGCACCCAACGAGATGTCGGCCTGGGCGTCGGCGAGCTGGGTCGCATCGCTTCCCTGAGCGTTGTCGATCTTGAAGTCGGTTGAGTTGTAGCCCGCGTTCTGGAAGGCCTTGGTCAGATAGGGGGCGTCGAAGTTGACGTACCGGGTGGACGACGTCGTGTCCGGCAAGATCACACCGACCAGGCCCTTCCCCGAGGCGGTGAGTCCCTTGAACTTCGACATATAGGAGAAGGAGCTGTCGAACGACGAGATGCTCAGGCCAGCCGGCACGCCACCAGCGGAAGTGCCGGTTGTTGTTGGCGACGTAGTCGACTTGGAAGACGACGAGCACGCCGCGCCGACCAGGCCCAGTGTGATCGCCAGGGATAAACCACTGACGGCATTGAATCTCTTTTTTTGCACGCAGTCCCTCCTCATGCTCGCATGCGTTTTAGAGCGTCGAAATGGTCGTCATCCCGACGCCTGTTTGCGGGGCGCCATGTGGGGCGAAATACCCCTTACAGCGTTTCCCCCCCTGATATTCGGGACAATAGCGCGACTGTCGCAACAAAATCGCTCGATTTCGACGAAAGCGTGACCGCTGAGCGTCCCGGCGGCGTGCCTCGAGCGCCGAGAGAGGGTCAATTCACCTTTCTCTCGTAGCCCTCCCAGTACGGAGCACGCAGTTTGAACTTCTGCAGCTTGCCGGTTGCGGTGCGGGCCAGAGCGTCGCGGAACTCGACCGAGGTTGGACATTTGAAATGGGCGAGGCGCGCTCGGCAGAAGTCGATCAGTTCGCCGTCCGTGACCGCCTGCCCGGCTCTCAGCACGACGAGCGCCTTCACCGTCTCGCCCCAGCGTTCGCTCGGCACGCCGATGACGGCCACCTCGGCGACTGCCGGATGCTGGTAGAGGCAGTCCTCCACCTCGACGGAGCTGACGTTCTCACCTCCGGAGATGATCACGTCCTTCTTGCGGTCGGAAATCGACAGGTAGCCCCCATCGACGATGCGCCCTTCGTCGCCGGTATGGAACCAGCCATCGACGAGCACCTTCTCGCTCTCGTCCTTCTGCTGCCAGTAGCCCTCGAACACGTGGTTCGAACGGGCGAGGACTTCTCCTTCGGGCGAGGTCCGGATCTGCACTCCCACGGCCGGGATACCGGCATGTGATAGCTGCTTGCTCAGCTCGGTAGGGCCGAGGCCGTCCCATTCGCTCCGCGTACGGTTGATGGTGAGCAAGGGTGAGGTCTCGGTCAGCCCGTATATCTGTATGAACTCCCAGCCGAGCTCGGTCTGCACCTTCTCAATGGTCTTCGACGGTGGCGGCGCTCCCGCCACGACCATTCGCACGACACCTCGTCCGGGCACCTCTTCCCCGGCGTTCCGGCGAGCCGCAGCCGCATCGAGCAGGGCCGCGACAACGGCCGGCGCTCCGCACAGAAGGGTCACGCCGTGCCGTTCGATTCGCCGGAGAATCTCTTCGCCCTCGATCTTGCGGACCACGACTTGCGGCACTCCCATCGCCGTCACCGCGTAGGGCATCCCCCAGCCGTTGCAGTGAAACATCGGCAGCGTGTGCATGTAGACGTCCCTATCGGTAACGCTCACGTGCCACCCGAACACCGTCGCGTTGAGCCAGCAATTGCGATGGGTCAGCTGGACACCTTTCGGTCGAGCGGTGGTGCCACTCGTGTAGTTGATGCTCGCGGTTGCCCCTTCGTCGGGCTCCCATCTTTCGGGTTGCCTCGGGTCAGTCGGAGCCACCGGAGCGAAGAGCTCGGCATCTGACGAACCGTCGAGGAGGACGCGGTGCTTCACCGAGACTCCAGCGACCGCCCCCTCGGACTCGGGGTCCACGAGTAGCGCCGAAGCACCGGAGTGCTCCACGACGTAGCGGATCTCGTCGGGACCAAGCCGGTAGTTGATGGGAACGAGCACCCTTCCATAGCCGCTGACCCCGAAAAAAGACACCATGAAGCGCGCGGCGTTCGGGCTGACGATCGCAACCCGGTCGCCGATGCCTACCCCCATTTCGCCAAGCGCGGCAGCCATACCACGGGCCCGGGCGTCGAGTTCCGCGTA
>CAZCCS010000065.1:0-10846 GCA_964497005.1 uncultured Acidimicrobiaceae bacterium
GTCTCGAGGACCGAGCGGCAGATCGAACAACGACCGCCGCTGAACACTGCCCGGGCTAGCTGCCTCGGCGGTCACGATCCTCTCAGCTTCGGCCAGGACGGTGCCCGAAAGGACAGTCTCATCGGTTGCGATGACTGACCCGACGAGCAGGCCGCCCCGTGCGCGGGCTAGATGAACCGCCATCAGCCCGGCGCTCGTGTCGGTGAGGAACTGAACGTGGCGCGGATCCGCCGGCGTGCGAAGCACCCTGGAAAGACGCCTCGCCCAGAGGGACGGTCCCAGCTCGGCGGCGTCGACGACCTCGAAGGGCAGCTCCCACGAAACCTTGGCGGCCAAAGCGCTAGCCAAGAGACAATCGAAATCGGGAGTGACCTTGAGCGGGAACTGCTTGATGAGGCCCATGGTTCGCTCCGACGCCCACTGGTCGAGCTTCTCCTGATCAGGGATGTCCCCGGAAGCGACCTGCTCGGAAAGCGCAGACCGCCAACGCTTGATCCGATCCGAATCGAAGTGGGCTCTTACCCAGAGGCCGGCTCCCGCCGCGACAAGTAGGTGCGGTTCGGTCAGAAGCGCACCAGCGAAGGCGGACGCTGCGAGTGGATCGTCTCCTATGGTCTCGCCGAGCTCGTCGCGAGCGACCGTGTCGGTCTCTGCCAGTTGGCCGCACAAGGCGAGCACCATCCAAGCTCCCAGGGGCGAAACAACATGATGCGAGTCGCCAGCGGCCGCGTGGAGTCGACGACCGTACGAGTTGATCAGCTGTACCCACTCCGAACTTGCCACGACGCCAGTCTGACCGAAACATCCGTCGCTGGGCGGCCTAGCTCTCAAAGGAGCTGGGACTCTGGCTCAACCCGCCGTTTGCTATAGGCGAGCGATTTCAGGTTCGTCGTGACGCCCTCCCCAATCCGTGACATCAGATTCCGCAAGGTGTCGGTGGCTTGATGACGGACAGACCGGCGGTGTCTGCGGCGAACACGTGACCTGCGACGACGGCTACGACGATCGGCGGGTAGCCGTTCGCGCTGGGTTCGCTTGCTCGAACTGTGCCGGTGTCAGGGTCGGCGCAGGTCAGGTTTGTGATGGTCGTGACCCATAGGACGCCGCCGGCCAACGTGGTGTAGACGTCCATGCCTCCAGCGAAATACGGCGCTTGGGCGGGTCGGTTGACTGTCAAGGTGTCTGCGGCGTAGCGGGTGCTGGCGCCTTGAAGCCCGGTCCGGTAGGAGGCCCACACGCCGGTGGAAGTCGCCACGAGGGCTGCGCCGGCGACTGATGGGTTGCTTGCGGATGCGACCAAGGACCCTGTAGTCGAGCTGCGCTGTTCGATCTGAGGTGGGGTCTGAGGGCTTTGGATGTTGAGGCTGTCGTATAGCCGGGCCTGGTTGTCCAGGGCTAGCCCGACTATCTGGTTGTTGGCGGTGGCTTGGGCGACAACGGCTGGCCGCGCGGTGTCGATCTTGTAGAGGTGGTTCCCGTAGGCGGCCCATAGGGTGCCGGCGGGGCTTCCAGCGAGGACAAGGGGAGGACCGTTGGGGCCGGTTGAGACACCGGGGAGGGCGACGTCGCCGGGCGCGGTCAGGCTCACCGGATTGAGTTCGATTAGACGAAGATGCTGGCCTGCGGTGGTGGGTTGGGGTGCTAGCCACAGCGTTTGGCCTGCGGCGGCGAGGCTTCCTGTTGGCAGGGCGGCGCTTTTGGCGACGATCTGCCCGGTCTGCGCGTCGATCCTGACCACCGATTCCTCGGTCGGTGTCGGGGTCGTGTTTTCCGGGTCCACATAGAGCGAGCCGCCAAGGGTTGCGTAGGAGCCCCCTGCTGGCAGGTTGAGCCGCTGGACAGGCCACTCGGTTGCCGGAGCCGGCGGTGTGGTGGTCGTCGTTGAGGCGCTGGTCGCGTTTGCCGTGGTCACGGGAGTGCCGCCCTCGGTCGTAGGCGGGATAGCACCATGGTTGCCAGAGCCACCGCATCCAGCTACCAGTACGACGGCCAGCACCATCACGGTTCTGGTGCCAGCACTCATCGAAAGGACGCTACCCCCAGCCGACTGGCCGCTCTCCTAATCCAGAACCCTCTGTCGCGGCCGGCCCGACCCGAAGAAGGGCTGGCAGCTGGGTGCTAACTACCACCCAGGCATGTCCGATTCGTCATCACGCGCGGTTTCCGGTGACTTGCTCGGTTTCGCACCTGAGCAGAGCAGGGCCTCGACAGGCATGTGAGACACCCTTGCTGGTCAACCGAACGGTCGCCCGGACGCCAGAGCACCGATGCCGAAGTCCGACGCGTGGCGTCGGGGCCAGCTACCTGGACGAGGCCGACAGGTAGAGGTTGCGCAGGTGGTTGGTCTCGGATTCGAAGTCCTCCAGCAAGCCCTTGATTACGTCACCCATGCTGACCATTCCGACGAGCTGACCATTGGCCACCAGAGGCAGATGACGGACTCGGCGGTCCAGCATGATTCTCATTAGGTCGCTGAGCCGGTCTGACGGGGAACAAGTGCGAACAGGGGAGCTCATCAGCTGGGCCGCCGTGCGATTGACGACCGTCGGCCAGGTGACGCCCACCGCCGCGACAATGTCCCTCTCTGTCACGATCCCCGCAAGCGAATCGGTCGATTCGCCGACCAGCAGCGCTCCTACGCCGTGACGTCGCATGGTCATTGCGATCTCGGCCAGCCCGGCCTCGCGACCCACCCTGACAACCGCCTTCCTCACCCCTCGTAGGTCTGAGACTCGCATAACGTCTCCTTCCGTAGCTGGGCATCGCCCGTAGCTTCATCTTGGTCCTGGTTCCGGCAATTTTCCAGACCATTCCAGCCCGAAGGCACCGGCCAGAGATGTGGCCATTCGTCGATGTATTGGCGGTCCGGTGTGGGCCTGATACGGCCAGCCGTGGCGCGTCTAGAAAGCCTGTGAAGGTGAAGGGCGACCGGGTTCAGGCACCTCCGTGCGCACAGCACGGTTCATGGCGTCACGGGTTATTGCCATCGTCGAGCATCCTGCCGGCGAGCCAACTAGGGATTGATCGCAGACCGAATTCGGGATCGTCGCGTTGGCGAATCGTATCTCCTGGTCGAGGAAGCCTTTTCGTTTACGACCGGCCTATGACGACCTTGCCGTCGTTGACCGCCATGCACACCAACGACCCGCCGCACGTAACAGTTTCGAGGTTGTCCAGCTCCTCGGCCATCTTCCCTGGCGTGGACCAGGTCTTCCCGTTGTAGGCGACTGCATACCCGGCGTCGTCGACGGCGATGCACAGAGACCGCGAACCGCAGGAGAGGTCGAGCACGCCATAGTCAGCTTGACCCCAGGAGACGGGACTGGTTTCCCCCGAAGGCTGAGAGATCTCCATGCTGCGCGGATCAACAAAAACAGGTGGACCGGACCACTTGTGGCCATCCCAGACGGCTTCGTAGCTCTGAGCGTTCATGAACATGCACCACTGCGGCTCCGGGCACGATACGTGCTCGTTACCTGGCGGTAGCGCATCAACTGGTGCGTCCCACTTTTGGCCATTCCAGTGGTAGGCGAACCCGTTCCCGTCAACGGCAGTGCACGATGTGTCGGTCGGACATGACACGCTCTGAGGACCTAGTGCCTGGTCCGGTGGCGACGCTGAGGTTGGGAGCGCAGGAAGGCTCAGGGTCTTCGTCCACCTCCCCGTCTCGAAGATGAACGCCCCGTGGGACTCATTGGTCGCCATGCACATCCCCCGCGCAGCGCAGGAGAGCGCTGTGATTCCGGGTGCCGACCTTTCGACGTTCGCTCCGGGCGGCGGGAGGTCTTTGCTCCAGCCGTGGCCGTTCCACTCCCAACCCCCGGACGTGTTCATGGCCAAGCAGAACGTGGGCGACCCGCACGACAACATCCGAACAGAGGCGGGCATCGGATTCGGTCCCGGCGTTGGTTGGCTCCAGTGTGAGCCGTTCCAGATCACGGTGGTGAGGCGGTTCTTCGAGTCCGCACCCAGCCCGAGGCAGTAGTTAGGGCTGGCGCACGACAGGTAAAGCAAGGTGTAGCCCTTCGAGACTGCTGTCGGCGAGGACCATCGAACCCCTGCAGAGCGGCCGCCTCCGCTGCATGCCGTCGCAAGTACCAGGAGGCTTAGCGTTGCCACATGGCCGAGTCGTCCCGGCCCGCGTTGGCGGCCGCGGGCTCGTCTTTGGAGCTCAGGCAGCTGTCGCCTCAGGCGGAAGCCGTCTGGACACAACCGGCGGTAGCGTTACTCCACTCCTCCTGTAGCTGCCAGACCGAGTTGTTCGCCAACTTGACCGGCGCCGAGTACACGAAGTTGCACTTATCGCCGATCTCCTGGCCGTTCTTGTCGGCCCAGCCGCTTATAGGCACTGGATCAGTGGTGGACTCCATGAACTCGTGCGCCGTCGAGTCCGCAATAGACCTGGTGCCTTCGCTGTAACTGTTGGCGTTGTAGAGGTCTCCCGGATCGCAACCGGCGACTCCGGCTGTGTTCGGCATATATGCAATTTGCACGGTCGCGGCGCCGATGGTGGCGGCGGAGTGCCACGCGCAGAAATTCGCATGGGGAAAGTTGCTGGTGTAGACGAAGTAAATCGCGGACGGGTCAGGTGTGATCCCGTTTGCGCTCAGGACCTTGGCAACCTCGTTGGCGATCGTGGCGGTCGAGGGGCTGTGTGCCGGCGGGGCTGAGCCGTCCAACAGCGAGCGTACGAACGCCGAGTTGGCAGTGGATCCTCTCATGTACTGCTTGGCGACCGCTAGATAGGACGACCCGCCGAAGCCTCCGAGCAGTTGCTCCATGCCCGTCCGGGCATCAGAGGGAAACTGCGACGTGGGGCCCCACCAAATGGCGTAGGTGTTGGAGACAGTGAGGATCTTCCCGTCGTGGTCGACCAGGGGAGAGGGCGTGGACGAAGACCCTTTGACCGGGCGGGAATGGGGAGTGTGCCCTGAGGCGCCGGCTTGTGCGGGCGCCATCCCAAAAGCCGTGAACGCGGCCAAGCACGCGGAGAGTGCCGAAACGACCGGCGGTCGGATGCGCATTGCGGAGCCCCCTTTCGGAGAGCCCAACAGTAGCCGAGGGCGCTATCAAAGTTGCTGGCTCCAAGACGGACCCGCTCGGCCTGGGATCTGAGACGGCGGCGAGAGGCGTGCGCTGTGTCGATTTGTGCGTCATGGCTGTTGACCGGGGGTTTGATACCCATTTGATTGGGATGGAGTGTCTGTCCCGCTTGTGGCGTTCACCTCACGGGTGACGAGGCCGACGATGAGGTCATCCAAATTCGTTGGCGTGTATCCACTGACGTGGTGGGTGGTGGCATCACCTGGACCACCGTTGGGTCCGTAAGTCAAGAACAGGAATTCCCCGAAGGTCATTTCGGCGAGTTGTCGCCAGACATACTCGCCTTGGTCGTCGAGACCGCTGGCTGCGAGAGTTTCTACTTTGACTCCCGCCGTAGCCGCCTGCCCGGCGGTCGTTACGTAGTCGGGGTCGTTGGTGTAATCGAGGTGGGGAGGTGCGTCACCCACTAGGAACATGAGTTTGATGGTCCCGGGGCCTCGCCAGGTCGGCTTGTTCAGGCCGTCGTATAGTCCTTGTTGGACGTCCTCGGGGTAGTCGCCTCCGCCGTCGGCGCTGACCCCGGCGATCTGATGCTGGAAGGCGGTCAGATCCGACGAGAAGTTCCAGGTTCGGGTGAGGAACGGGTCGACTCGGTCTCTGTAGATGGTAAGAGCGAACCTGACGTCCGGTTTGGCTGGAAGGGCCTGGATGCGGGCCGCTATGTCGGCCAGGCTCGCCTTGAGCTGGGCGATCTCGTCTCCCATACTGCCCGTCGCGTCTACCACGAACTCGACGTCCAACTTGACAGGGGCGACGGTTGGGGGAGCGTCGAGCGTCACCGGATAGGTGCGGTTGGCCGGATCAATTTGAAGCGTTGTAGTGGCGTTGCCTATGGAAACTGTCGCTGTGAATCGGCCCGCGGTACCCGGAGGCGGGAACCACAAGGCTCTCCCGTCCGCGTAGGTCCGAAGCTCAGTACCTGTCTTCTGACCAGGCCCGGTAATGAGGATGTCAGCCCCGAGGACCGGTTTGCCGTCCCGGTTCGTCACGGTGAAAACGTGGCGGTTGGTGACGTCGAAGAATCGAGCCTTGATTCCCAAAGAGGCGAACTGTTCGAGGTAGGTGAGGTAGTCGGCGAATCTGGCGTTGTCATCGACTCCTCCGGCTCGGAGCCCCACCGAAACGTTCGATTGTCCGCCGGTCCCCGATGAGCCAACCGCTCCGGAGTCGGCCGCAGGAGCAGCGACCGATGACCCGCCCCCCTCCGAACCGGATGACGCCGCCCCGGACGCAACTGGGCCGAAGGGAGAAGGTGTCTCCGAGAAAGAACCGCTCATGGATCCGCCCTTAGCAGCCGAGTGCGATATGGACCCGGCACCAGCGCCCGAGCAACCTGCAGACATGAGACCCGCCAACGCCACGGATCCGAGCCAAACCAGCCAACGGCGCTGCATCGCTTCCCTCCCGAAGTTGAGTGTCGAAGGTTTGACGAACGCCGAATCGGTTCTGGTTCCCGATAATCGAGTCGAGCAGACCAAAGGCGCGATTCCTGTGTGAAGCTGGGTGCAGCAGTGGTCCTAAACGATCCTCTGGTCCCGAGCGAAAGCTTGCATCGCTGTCAGGACTGGGCAGTAGCGCTGAAGAGAAGCTGCCCCGTTCTGGGATCGACCGCTGCAACCACCGTGGCGACGCCGGAAGCACCCGACGCCGGGCCCTTTGACGTGAAGGGCACGTCGCATCCGATCACGACCCAAACCTTCTCCGACACCCGAGTGGAGGGGGACACCACCGTCGCGAACACGGTGCGAAGGGCTAAAGCTCCTTGCTGAGCTGGCCCTGCTATCTGTCGGGCTGCGGCTGCGGTTACTAAGGGCGGCGGTTGTGGGTCAGCGGGGCTCAGTTGAACGTTTGCCACCGTGATCGGCGAGGTCTGAGCCGACCCGTCGGCGGCCGTACCGATTGGCCAACACTCGCCGGGCTTCGGTGCCGCTATCGCACGGGTTCCGGAACCACCGCTGGGACCTGGGTGCGCCGCGGGAGTGCTGTCCCCGCAGGAGGCGGCCATCACCAGCGTTGCAAGTAGTGACGTCGCAACTCGCACCCTCGTTCTAGCCCGAGCGTCCCGGTCCACGGACACATACTGCCCCGAATCGGCGATTGTTTCCGTTGCGATTCCCCTCTGTCCCACGTCGGCTAGCGTCGTCCCGGGACTTCGATGTACTCGAAAGCGTCGAATCCACTGGGAGGGGCTATGGCATCGAGCCCGGGCGCATCCTCTGACGAGCCGGTCATCGACGTTCGTAACCTGCACATGCGCTACGGGCCGTTTGAGGCTGTCCGTGGTATCGACCTACAGGTCACGAGGGGTGAGGTGTTCGCCTTCTTGGGCCCCAATGGGGCTGGCAAGACCACCACCGTCGAGATCGTGGAGGGCTATCGAAAGCGAACCTCGGGCCAGGTGAGCGTCTTGGGCGTCGATCCCGAAAGAGCGGGTTCCTCGTGGCGAGCTCGCATCGGTGTGGTGCTCCAGGAGTCCGAGCCCGAGCGGGATCTAACCGTGGTCGAATGCCTGCGGCTCTATGCCGGCTACTACCCCGCACCCCGAAATGTCGACGAGGTGCTGGCGTTGGTTGGTCTGGCTGATCGGGCCGACTCGGTTGCCGGCCGGCTCTCGGGTGGACAGCGCCGCCGTCTCGACGTGGGACTGGCGCTCATCGGTGATCCAGAGTTGCTGTTCTTGGATGAGCCAACGACCGGTTTTGACCCCACCGCCCGGCGAGCCGCTTGGGAGATGATCTCGGGGCTGCGTTCCTTGGGGGTCACTGTCCTTCTGACGACCCACTACATGGACGAGGCCGAGCACCTCGCCGACCGAGTGGCGGTGATCGCCGAGGGGCGGATCGTGGCCGAAGGCAAGCCGGGTACCTTGGCGGGCAGGGAGCATGCCGCGGGCGAGATCCGCTTCAGCCTTCCGGCTTCGATAAGTGTCGACGATCTGCCCGAAGTCATCCGGGAGGCGATCACGGACACAAACGGAGCCCAAGTAGTCGCCCGCACCACTCTGCCTCTCGAGGTCTTGGGACCGCTGATTCGCTGGGCGGAGGTTCACGGTTTCGACCTGGCGGATCTGGAAGTCAAACGCCCGAGTCTCGAGGATGTCTATCTCGCGCTCACCGCTCCCGAGTCAGGAGAGCTGTGATGGTTAGCTCGGGCCGCTCGCTCACCGCACCCGAGCGTCGGATTGGTCCGGTAGTGCGCTTGACTCTGCATCAGGCCCGCTACGACCTCCTGGCGTTCTTGCGAAACAATCAGTCACGCTTTTTCACCCTCGCTCTGCCGGTCATCTTCTTGGTGATCTTCTCCTCGGTCTTCGGCGGTTCGCACAACACCGTGAAGGTGCCGGGCGGTCGCATTCCTGCCCGTGAGTACTACGTGCCGGGCATCATCGCCCTGGGCATCATCGGCGCCTCGTTCGTCAACCTGGTCATCTCGGTGACGGTGCAGCGCGAGAGCGGAGTACTCAAACGCCGCCGGGCAACCCCAATCCCTGCCGGGTCGATCATTGCCGGACGGGCGCTCACCGCCATGGTGATCGCCCTGTTCATTACCGGGGTGCTCTTGGGCCTGGGCTGGGTCTTTTTCAAGGCGCACGTGCCGGCGCGCACCGCCCCAGCCTTGGTGGTAACCGTCGCCCTGGGGGCGGCAGTCTTCTGCTGCCTGGGTTATGCGTTGGCGTCGCTCATCCACAACGACGAAGCCGCGCAGCCGATCACCCAAGCGGTGATGCTGCCTTTGTATTTCATCTCCGGGGTCTTCGTGCCCATTGCGATCCTGCCGCACTGGCTCGATGATGTGGCCAAGATCTTCCCAGTTCGGCACCTGGCAGCAGCCCTTCTGGCCGCTTACAACCCCTACACCAAAGGCGCCGGTTTCGCCGGGGCGGATCTCCTCGTCCTAGCCGCCTGGGGCGTGGTGGGCTTGTTTGTCGCCCTTCGTCGCTTCAGCTGGCTACCCCTACGACGCTAAACGCCGCACCGCCCGAGCAAGGAGGCATTCCCCTTGGCGAAAACACAGACTGAGACCCGACCAGGAAACTGCGCCACGCATGGTCGCGTCCAGGCGACCAGAGAAATCCCAAGAATGGGTTTTCCGTTCGTGTACTACGGCGTCGCGCGCATGCTTGCGAAACGACGACCATTTAAATGCCCGACATGTGGATCACCGGTCAGCCCTGAGTAACCCGACTGCCGCCTTGGCGGGTTAAGCCTTAGCGGGCGGCTCCGGAATTCTGATCGATCATCAGAGACGAGGTATTTACCGCTTCGAAGTCGCCGACGGGGATGCTCTTGAGCTCATCGAGCATGGTGTTGTCCCATCCGGGTTGCGCTGCGCCCTGGAAATACCAGTTAGATCCATTGTCCGCCACGATGAGGCCGAAATGCTTCATTGCCGTCAGGACCGCCTGGGTATCCCGGCTGAACCGGGAGATGTCCACGGATGCCTTGAGTCGGAATCTGGCGCCCATGGGCGGATAGTTGGGATCGCTCACTGAACCCGCTTGGTGCCGCGCCGGCCAGATGAAGCTCTTATCGGTCGTTTGGACGGTCATTCGGACTGCGTGACCGACGTATCCCGCAGCTACCTCGTCCTGGCGAAGGAGACCGGGGAGTATGGGCAGTCCGGCGGCGTCTGCGGAGGTCCATCCGTTTGGACGCAGTGCATCGGAGCGCAGACTCCAGATGGCACCGGAACCAGCAGTCGAGCCTTGGGCGGAGTAGTTGGCGTCGTAGAGCTCGTAGAGCGTGCACGTCGACGAGTCCAGCATGATGGCGTGCTGATCGCCCCCGCTGCCCGAACCTCCCTCGATCGGCGTGTCCGGACCGAATGGATACGGTCCGGGGTCGCTCTCGTCTGCATAGTCGAACCTGATGCTCACCTTCGGATGGCTTGCGTTGGTGACGGTGAACGGGATGCCATATGGAACGGAGGTGCCCGAGTCGCCGAAATCGGGGTGAATGTGGAGGTTGGGCCCACCGCTGGTCGCCAACCATGCCCCGCTGTGCGAGTCGACCGGGAGATTCGAAATGTCGGTGTTCCAAGCGTTGTCGGCCGGAAAAATTGGGCATCCGGCGATCGAGGGACCTGTGCCTGCCAGAACGGGCGGCCGGGTCGTGGGTGCTGAAGCCGGCGGGCGTGACGGCGGGGGAGTAGCCCTTGGGGTCGCTCCTGTTGTCGGAGGGGGAGTCGGCGGCGCGACCGACAGCGGCGCTTGCGTTGAGGTCGACGAGGTCGGAACGTTCTCCGACGGAGCGGTCTCCGACGACGTCGACGGGACCGATGACCTTGCGGTCGTCCGGCCCTCACGATCGGCGAACGGATGACCACCGCCGCATCCCGCGCCGACGAGCAGAAGAATCCCGATCGCCGCTAGCCATCTCCTCCAAACCGACGTCTTCACCGACCACCTCCTTCACCGATATATCGGCCGGTTCGCAGCGACGATTAATTCCGCGCGCCCACTCCAGGGAAACCCCTACCCCAACGGACCGGGTAGACAGAGGGCATGGAACTGGATCTTCACGTGTCACGGTTCGATTGGGCCGGGGGCCCATCAAGCATCGGCCCCGGCGTCACCGATCTGGCCAGACGGGCCGAGGGGATAGGCGTCCGGACGATGTCGTTCATGGACCACTACTTCCAGATGGACTGGATGGCGCCGGCGGAGGACCCGATGCTCGAGGGATACACGGCTCTCGGATTCGTCGCAGGAGTCACCGAGCGTCTTCGGTTGCGGCTGCTGGTC
>CAZCCS010000065.1:10856-12126 GCA_964497005.1 uncultured Acidimicrobiaceae bacterium
CACCGGGGTGACCTACCGCTCTCCCGGTCTGCTGGCCAAGATCGTCACCACCCTGGACGTGCTTTCACGTGGCCGAGCGGAACTCGGGATCGGCGCCGCTTGGTACGAGCGGGAGCATCGAGGGCTGGGCGTTCCGTTCCCCCCGACGGCGGAGCGATTCGAGCGGTTGGAGGAGGCGATTCAGATCTGCCTGCAGATGTGGAGCGATGACAACGGCAGTTATCAAGGGAAGCACTACCAGCTCGAGGAGACCTTGTGCAGCCCCCAGCCGGTCAGCCAGCCTCGACCCCGGATCTTGATCGGGGGAAGCGGTGAACGGAAGACCCTCCGTCTAGTTGCCCAATACGCCGACGCATGCAACATCTTCGGTGGCCCCGACGAGGTCGCTCGGAAGCTGGAGGTCCTCCGCCGCCACTGTGAAGATGTCGGCCGGGACCCCAACGACATCGAGGTGACGGCCATGTACCGAGACCTGCCGCCAGGGGCCAGCGTGCAGCAGGTCGTTAGCGGGGCGGAGGCCTTGGCTCGGGCCGGCGTGTCGACGTTGGTGACCGGGGCGATGGGCCCGGATCCCGCCGGGTGGCTCGAGTCGACCTTCGGTCCGGCGATGGGCGAGTTGAGCGCTATCAAACCCGCAAGCCTGTAGCCCTGAGAGGGCACGCTCATCGAGAGCGCGGACGTTGACCAGCGAGGAAGCCCGCGAGCGGTTCATGCAAACCAGGGTCGCCCACCTGGCGACGGCGGATGGCGCCGGCCACCCACACCTGGTGCCGATCGTCTTCGCGCTGATCGGGAACGACCTGATCACCGCCGTCGACCACAAGCCCAAACGCACGCCGGCGCTTCGACGCCTGGCCAACATCGCCGAGAACCCGAATGTCGCGGTCCTAGTCGACCACTACACCGAGGACTGGAACCATCTTTGGTGGGCGCGCGCCGACGGTTTCGCCGAACTCCTCACCCCCGATAACCCGGAGTTCACTGAGCTGCTGGACCACCTGGTCGACCGCTACGTCCAGTACGAAGAACAGAGGCCCCAGGGACCGGTGATCAGAATCAGGGTTCACCATTGGTCTGGCTGGTATGCCCAGCACTAACGTAACAATCGAATTCGCGGACTCCGCGATCCTGTGACGAAATCGCGCTATGCGAGCAGTTTCGTAACGATTTCTGGTCAATCGAAATTGTCACTGTTACGAAAGTGCTGTCGGCTTGCTGCGTGACCCGAACCAACTCGGCGGATGCGCGCCCTTATTGCCGGTCAGATTGC